>JAGGUU010000093.1 GCA_021158305.1 Candidatus Bathyarchaeota archaeon | reverse complement strand
TGAAAAGCTTAAAGGTGTTCGGCCCAAACCTGTGAGTGCATTCTCTGTCAAGCTCCTCTGGAAGATTAACTATAGATATGGCTTTGAAAGGACATTTCTTCACGCATATGCCGCATCCGGTGCAGAGTATCTCAACTATCTCGGGCTTCGAGTCTTCGAAGCGTATAGCCTCGTTTCCGCTTCTGACCTGTGGGCAGAAACGGTAGCATATCCTATCGCATTTGTCCGGCTTACATCTGTCCCTGTCAAGCACGGCGACTCTGATTTCTAACCCTCCCTCTTTCAAGCTTCTTAAAGAAAGAACTCTCTGCGGATTAATAAATCTGCTATGGCGGTAACAAATAAATACGCTAAGCGACTCTTTCTTCCTTGGGATGATGTGTGGCGACGGCGTGAAGCCTAATTATAGGCGATGATCTACACTTAAACACTGACCAATCCATTTATAAGATGCCTACCAAAACCTTTCTTGTACATCTTTAAGGACGGAGCCGCTTTGAAGCCTAAAGTTGTGATATCATATGGCTTCAGAAATGAGGTTATAGGGCAATTTAAGAAGCGGTTAAGCGATATTGCAGAGGTCATTCCCCTCCCGGAATGGATGAGCAGTGAATCCTTACAGGAGATAAGAAACGCTGAGGTTTTAGTTCCACTCCATGAATTCGTAGGTGAAGCCCTCCTTGAACATGCTCCGAGGCTAAAGGCAGTTTCTAGGTTTGGAGTGGGCTATGACCGAGTTGATGTTGAAGCATGCACAAGGCGAGGAGTATATGTGACATATACTCCAGGAATATTGTCCCATGCTGTTGCGGAGCTTACTCTCGCTTTGATGCTCTGTCTCTCGCGGAGGATGATGGAAGCCGACAGATATGTGAGAACTAAATGGGCAATGAATGGAAAAGCCATGATTCCATTAGGGAATGACCTGCAGGGGAAAATTCTTGGAATAATCGGTTTGGGAAGGATAGGGCTTGAGGTAGCTCGAAGAGCTAGAGCCTTCAATATGCAAGTTATTTATTATGATAAGCTGCGTAGGCTTGAGGCTGAGGAGAATCTGGGAGTCAAGTACGTAAGTCTAAAACATCTACTCAAAACCTCAGATTTTGTCTCATTACATGTTCCGCTGACTCCAGAGACAAGGCACCTCATAAGTGAGAGGGAGCTGAGAATGATGAAGAAAACCGCCTATCTAATAAATACTTCTAGAGGAGCAGTTGTGGATGAGAAAGCCCTATGTAGGGCTCTTAGAGAAGGATGGATAGCAGGTGCGGGACTAGACGTCTTCTACGAAGAACCCGTCCCACTTGATAATCCTCTCCTCAAAATGGAGAATGTTGTTTTGACTCCTCACATGGCCACGCATACAGTTGAAACAAGACGGTTGATGGTGGCTACTGTAACGGAAGATATCCGAAGAGTACTCTCCGGAGAACCTCCACTCAATCTCGTTCCGGAGCAGAAAGGAAAGAAATTCCATATACAAGATAAGAATTAAAGATAGATCGATTATGTTGGGGGCGGTGGATTGATAGATTTTAACCTTCTAATCTCTTGTGCTAGGAGAATGGAGAATGAGGCATGCTCTGAAATCTGGTTTCTTCTAAGCGAGGTTGGTGATGAAAACCCAGCTGTGGAGAAGACTGATGTTTCAGGACTCATCATTGCGAAGACCTCGCTGGATCCTTTTCAAGCGGTTCAAAAGCTTAGGGATTTGTTGATGAGAAGCCCTGAAGAATTCAGATACACGTTAAAGATAGTGCCGATTGAATTGACTGTTCCAACTAGAATTGAGAGAATAGAGGAGGCTGTACGCATGCTCTCCGAGAAGATAGATATCAACGAAACGTTTAGGGTCACTGTTGAGAAGCGGCATTCACAGATATCGACGAGGGAGATAATAGATGTTGCAGCTAAGCATGTGAACCGTAAGGTGAGCTTGGAGAAACCGGACAAAATAGTTTTGATAGAGGTTGTAGGCAGGGTGACGGGAGTATCCGTCATCAAGCCTAACGATATATTATCAGTTGTGAAGGAGAAGGCTAAGCTTGGGTGATAAGCAACGCTGAACGTTCAATGAGGACGCTTGTCAAGGCTTCATTTCTTGATTTACGCAATGTAGCCTCAAGCTCAGCATCCGAGATCTCAAATGCAGCCTTTAACGCCTCAAACTTCTCATCGGTGATTTCGACTACATCATCACTTTGCTCTCCTTCAACTATCTCCGAGACTCTGTGCATAGCCTGTAATGCATCATCCTTAATCTTTGAGAGGACAACTACAAGTATCCGTGTAGACGATGACTTCACCCCAAGCATCTCTATGGCTTTTCTAATCTGGTGCTGTCCAGACGCATATAGAAGGATCTCAACAGCTAGATTTTCAGATATTCTATTCCCAGAATTGAAAGCATTCAAAGCGTTTAGCACGGAGAAGTATACGTGATCGAAGCCAGCGATCATATCCGCATCGAATATTTGAACATGAGCCGCAGAGGCTTCTCTAACCTTATCTAATAAAGCCTTCGGATCCGAGATTTTAACGTTTCTGAAACCTGCGAAGATAACGTGCCAGCCCATCATCCTCTTCTCTATCATCTTCTCCACGAAAAGGGAAATTACTATATCAAAGATTAAAAACTATTTCAAAAGAATTAAGATTACATGAGTTCTTGTAGGGCTCTCAACCGCTTTATGATGTTCGGGTGCGTCGAAAATAGCTCAACTATCTGATCCGCCAGCGTTAATCTACGCCTAGTGTACCTCTCGATTACCTCTCTGTCACCTCTCCACATGCTCGCCATATAGAGATCTCTCAGGTCCCTTTCTGAAGACTCAGGATCGCATATGAAGAGCATCCTAAATGAGCTTACATGGCTAAGGCTCGTTAGACGCTTCCGCATCCTTCCAGTCGACTCAACTATCTTTATTAAGCCCATAGACAATTTTCTCGCTCCATCCTCAACTATGGATGCACTGTGCCTGTCTGCGTAGTATTCTCTCAGCCGGCTGAGATACAGCGTAAAGAACGTTAAGACCCAGTAGAGGACAATGCTCAGGAAGCCTATCAGCGCCAGAGCTGACGCGTTACCTCTCTCGTCACGCCTACCAAAGGCCGAAGACCACATGAGCGAGTATCCTATATAGTATAGAAGCGCCGGAAGAATCGAGACAAACATCATCACCTGAACATCTCTATGCTTTAAGTGTCCGAGTTCATGACCTAAAACCGCTTCAACCTCATCCATATTCAGTGTATTCAGAAGCCCCGTCGTCACGGCTATTCTGCTCCCCGTCAGCGGGGAGCCATAAGCGAAGGCGTTCGGTATGGGTATTCTAGCGATCATGATCTGGGGAGGCTTGATTCCACTTTTTCTGCTAAGTCTCTCCACAGCTTCATAGAGTTCCGGAGCCTCGTTTCGAGACACTCTTCTAACACCGTACATAGCGTCGATCAGGTATGGAGCGAGTAGCCACTGGAGAGTATTGAAGAAGACCACGAATAATGCAAGCGAGTAAATGTTGAACGCATCTATTAACGAAAGGATTATTGTGAAGAATAGAGTTGAAAGACCAATTATGGCGGCTAAAGTTGCAAACATTGTAGCTTTAAGTTTTAAGCTGCTCATTAAATCACCAATATATATGAGAAATGAGATGGAACGATATATTCTTTACTGAGACCTTTTTAGGTTGTTTGGAGAAGATTATAGGCGTCTCGTTCCTCCTCTAAGCTTATTGAGTTAAGAACATTCTCGACTTCACGTTTAGATATTTCAGCGAGTTTCTCAGAGACCAAGCCAAGCGATACGGCTTCCTCAAGTTTCTCGGCGTCTATAGTCTTAATTCTCCCATCCGGCCAGACGCATACGTCAACCTCTAAGTCTACATATCTAACTCCTGAAGGATAAACCTCGACGGGCGTATTTATGTTGATATATGTTCCTTTATAAGATGAATCTCTTGAGAAATACCTCGTTCGGAAGCTTAAACTGCCTATTGTAAACTCGCTTACAGCGAAGTCTCCCTCATCCTTCGAAACTTGAAGCCCATCATATATACCTTTCTTAAAGAATCTTCGGAGCAGTATTAGCTTTCCATCTTTCTTCTGAAACTTCACAACTTCTGCCAGTCCAAGATTGAATTTTTGACCCCAAATCTTAATGTGGCTAATGCTTATTCGCGATCTCTCTCTTGGAAGCATACTCCACACATTCTCTTGTAGAAGGCTCTCAACCTCACTTCGGGGACATCCTTCCCCAAGCATCCTCTCCGCTATATCAACAAGAAACGAGATTCTGCCTCCGCAAGCCTTATAGTAATGATGCCCAGTAACCGTTGGCGTGACGGAAGCACGTATCTCATCAAGCCTCGTCTTCGATAGCCCTGGGAATTCTACGTCTAAGCGGTAGAGAGACACACCTTCAAGGCTTTGAATGCTAAGAGACCCGAGGCTATTCTCAGACTTCATGAAGCTCCAGCTATTCGCCTGCAACGGTGTTACCAAGAGATTCCTAAAGATTGCATCGTCTAGATCTGACCTTAAAACTTGAATTATCTTCTCTAGTGAGGCTTTATCTCCAGAGATTATCACTCCCTGCCGGTCTACTCTGCTATGCACATTTAAGCTCGGCTGAATCTCAGCCTCCTCAGAATCTGGGAATCCAAACCTTTTCTTGATGACCTCTGAGGGCTGAACGATCTCGAAGCCATGATCCAGCAATAACTTAGTGAGTGCCGTGGAATATATTCCGCGGATGCGTACACCCACCATTCCACATCGCTCTTCCAAACTATTTCTTACTAATCACCACGAGACCGTCACGTTTCTTCACGCTGAAGGAGACTCCGAGAATCTTCTCGGCAAGCCAGAGATTCGACTCCATGTGATCCGTTAAGATCCGCGTTGAGTATGTGGATTCTCCATCTGCTAGGGCAACATATGGAATGAGCATATCAGCCAAGTGTATATCGGCTGTTGGCTTAGCTGCGATCTCATCAAGTAAGCCCTTTACAGCCTCCCGTGCAACAGCCTCGCTTGTCTTACGGATTTCACCTATAGCATCGCTTCCCAAGAGAACATCTGTATCGGTCTCAGCCCAAAGGACGAGCGAGCTTCCCTTCTGGATAGGATTGGAATAATCATTAATAACGCTTATTTTAGCATTGAAGCCTCTGGATTTAAGGAGTCTCCCAGCTTCCTCAGCTTGCCTCAACGCCACTTTACGGTCAGCTAGGAAAGTGCAGACTGACACGCCTTCCACAGCTTTGACCTCGCCGAACTCCTCGAGGCTTAAAGGCTTAAGACTCGGGGACGGTTGAGATCTTAATGTGACTTCGCCGCCGCCCTTCGGGTAGTAGCCATACCTATGTATCTCTAGCGAGGCCTTAACTCCCATTCGTCCTAGAACGCGAAGCAGAACATATTTGAGATAGTTTATTGTTGGGGAATGCTTAACATCCGTTCCGCCCTTAGAGATATGCAATGTAACAGGATGCTCAGCGAAGATGCATATCGGCAGAACGGTCATTATCAACATTGGTATGCTTCCAGCCGTTCCGATCTCTGCCTCAACCCTGCCTCCCCTTATCTTTTCAGGATAGAACCATATCTCCTGTGATCCTAAAGATGCGCCATTAATCTCCGCGTTACAGAGCTTAGCAGCCGTCAAGACTGCTTCCAGATGCTGAGGTCTAAGCCCAGGCTGGCTTCTCTTCTTCCGAATATTGTATATGTGCAGGGGCTCTCTTACTATGGCTGAGAGAGCGACTGATAGCCTCAGAATAGTTCCGCTTCCACTCTTCTCCGCACCGTTTATCTCAATCATCTGCGATAATCACCATGCAACTGCCTGTCAGATGCTCTAGACACTTATATCTTCGCAACGCTAAAATAAGTATCTCTGTAGGAGAAAAAAGATGTCACGGTCTAAATGGAGTCTATGCTTCTCTTCAGGATCTTTATTGCGTTTGTTCTCCCCATATCGACGAGATAGGGGCCGAGTCTCGGACCGAACCTCGTCCCCAGCAGAATCATGTACAGAACCTCAAAGAATCTACGCGGCTTTATCCCATTAGCTCTTGCAATCTCGAAGATTGAGCTCTGAATAACCTCTGAATCCTCGACTGACTGAAGCCTATCTATGAGATCCAATATGGCTTTCTTCTCCTCCTCGCTTAGCTCAACCTTCACTTCAGCCGTTTCCTCAAAATCTCTAATCCAGTTCATTGCGTACCCAATGCGCTTCTTCAGATCTTCAGATGGAGAATTTTTGAGATATCCATATCTGCGGAGCTTCTCAGCTACAAACTGGATCTCCTTTCCATCAGGAGCTACTCTCACTAAAGATACAAGCAGGTTGTATGGCACATGGATGCTTGGCTTCTCCGGAGGCTTCATGAACCAGCAGTACTTGTAGAGTCCGGTTAGCTTAGCCTTCTCCTTTTGATCTTTAACCTTCTTTCTTCCGAAATACACGTCTTCAAGATCATCAAGTTCATCCATGTAACGTGGAATATCCTCTACTGAGATGCTTCTAGTTCCGACAAACCTTTTCAGCGTCAGCAGGATCATAGATTGTGGAGAGCCGTACTTGAACCATACTTGAGGCGTAAAGACGTTACCCTTCGACTTCGATATCTTCTTTCCACCCTTATCGAGGAACATCTCATATTGAACATGCATCGGCGGCTCATAGCCAAGCA
This sequence comes from Candidatus Bathyarchaeota archaeon, assembly GCA_021158305.1. Lineage (GTDB taxonomy): Archaea > Thermoproteota > Bathyarchaeia > Bathyarchaeales > DTEX01 > B63. The sequence continues at coordinate 4,332 of JAGGUU010000093.1, read as the reverse complement.
CTTCCCTACTGATTCTATCATTAACTCTAACGGAGTCAGCTATGTCCTTTCCATACGCTTCAAATCTTATACCCAGAGCTTTCCATCTGGCTGCGAACTCGCCAGCCTTCCACGCGAGCTTTCCCTCGCCCTTAGTATAGTCAGCTTCACCCTCATACCCGCAACCTTCAAGCCACCTGTGCTTTATCTCCATACCCTCACATCTGTAGAGAACTTTGTTTTCATCTGGAAGAAACTTGTAGGCCTTCGTTGTGTATATTCTGCCACATGATTCACAAACGGGAAAGTATGGAAGAACCTCCAAGTACTTCTCCTGTCCTGTTTCCTCCTTAACTATCTGTCCCACGCGGCTGGCGTTCTCGAGGATCATGCGTATCTCTTCATTCAGCAACCCGCTTGCATAAGCATCTGACCCCTTTATTAGCTTATACTCCACGCCAGCCTCGTCTAGAGCTTCGAGGAGCAAGCTGATCATATGGTCTGCATAGCTCTCATGGCAACGAAATGGATCAGGTATATCCGTAACTGGGAAGCCGATGAACTTTTCCAGAGACTTTGGCATGCCGGCGGGGACACTTCTAAGTCCATCCTTATTATCCGAGAAGAGTATGAATTCAGTCTTGTAGCCTTGCTCCCTTAGCGCTAAAGAGACTGCGTAGTTCCTAGTAACTTCGCTGAAACTTCCTATGTGCGGTATGCCTGACGCTGCGACTCCACTCTCAACCCTCAGGAGATCTAAGCTTCTACCGAGCTTACGCTCTCTTTTGATTATCTCAACTGCTACCTTGTCGTACCATGTTCCATGGCCAATTATCTTTTCCGCGTCTTTCATATGAAATTCCAGCATCTCAGCAAACAACTATGGTAAAATGCGGCTTTAAATAATAAAGATTTGCTTATCAAGCATCTTAGTTGATCATTCCTCATCAATTAAGAAAATCTATATAATGGGGGATTTTATCAGAAAAGACTTGGAGCTCACGGAGCATGCGGTAGCACGGTAGAGGCCGCCGCAAAATGTTGAGCTTGATCAGAGAGGCCGTCGAGAAACAGATGGAGAAGACCCGGTGTCACATATTCTTCACTGCTCTTTTCGGATCACATAGAAGAGGAGATTATGATACATTTAGCGACATCGATCTACTCATCATCCACGAAGACGAGAGTGAAAGACCAACCATCCTAGATGGGCTGAAGAGCTTAGAGCGTATGCTTGGCAAGAGGATTCACGCAAACCTCTTTGAGATTCGAGAGTTCGAAAGAAGAGTAAGGCTTCATGATTACTTGTTAACAAGCATGATCAGGGACTCTTCACTTATTTATGGAAGTCGCGAGGTCTTCAATAAAGTGGAGAAGGAAATAAAAAAACGATCATCTGATGAGGCTTTAAAGTTTAATCGACAGATGGGTTTGGAGACGCTCAATCGAGCATTGTCATTTCTAAATGAAAGAAAAATGGCGGGTAGCTCTACGGAGAAGATAAGTTGGTTGATAAGGAGCTTAAATAGTTATCGACTTGCCTTGGGGTATCTGCATGCAAGCGATTTAATGAGGAGAACACAGGAAGCAATCTCATATGCGGATTTAACCAAAACTGCGGTCGGCTCAACGTTAAAGGAAATAGCAAATATGGAAAGAGCTTTGAAAAGAGGCATAAAAATCGATCAAAGGCTTCTGCATAGATTTATCGAAAGGCCGAAAAAGATATGCATAATTTGAGTTATCACTATTCTCCAATAAGAATCTTGATGAAGCTAAGGCACTTTTGGCATCTAGTCTCTTTAGTTCACACTTATACTATTTTATCTTCACTTTCTCGCCTTCTACAGAGACTAATCCGAAACGTTCCATCATCCTAAGCCTTTCATCAATTGCTTTCTTCGAGTCAGCGTCGCTGCCTAAAGCGGCGTAGATCTCGCTCTTAGTTGCTGAGCCTCCTCGCTCCCTAAGAAAATCATAAATAGTATGCTCAAAAATCTCAGTCATTAATATTCACACGAGAAAAAGATATTCTTGGGTGGCATTAAGCTTTTCGGTGTAGAGCATCTCAGATGTGCTTGGTTTAAAGAGATATTATCTGGAGCTAGACTTCAGGGCCGACTGAACCATAGCTCCATGGCCTGCTTACTTCACTAACCTTCAGCGCTTCAGAAACTTCCCAGAGTTAGGTTGTTAACGAGTTTAATACTTTCGTCAACTATTATTCTACCCGCTAATGGAATTAGGAAACTATGCATTCCCATCCTCGTCTCGTATCCTCCGCCAGATGGGTCCGTATCTTCTTCGGTGGAGCTTATCCTATACATCCATTCGCCAACGGTGCATTTCGTGTTAGTCTTATGCTTGTCCGCCAGTATCACCGCTGAGGCTATCTTGTATGAGAGGAAGAGCAGATATTCCGGATCGGTCTCTGAAGCAGTCTTAAGTAGCTTCTTAATGAGTTCTGGATTAGATGAGCAGCGTATCAGCTCTTTTCGGCCGCTTGCCCACTTTACAGTTGGGTCTCCGCCGTGAGTATGTGTAGCCGCGATCATTATATGATCAGCTGATATGCCCATTATCTTCTCTGCGAGTTCTCTTCCAGAATTCACTGTAGAAGCCTTTATTGAAAGCATGTCGACGCTTACTAAGGCTACACAAGTTCCCCCACTCAAATACTACGACCTTCGCATGCAAGGGATCATGAATATCATAGAAGAACCTCTTCATGAAGTCTCCAGGAATCTCGAATCCCGGAGGCGGCGTAATATCAACAGTTGTGAATCCTACCTTCATCTCGTCTCTCCATCTTCAGCTACTCGAAGTGCGGAACGTCAAGCCAAACTTCGCCTTTCATTGCTGCTTCGTGCGCAACGATTCCTGGAATAGTCATGTCGATGGCCTTTACCACGTCAATCGGAGGCTTCTTATCATTTACTATTGCTTCTACAAAATCTCTGACCAGATAATACTCGCTTGTCCCATGGCCCCACTTTCTCACTTCCTCTGGAGCTTCCGGATTGGAGATTAGGCATTCAATTCTTCTAATCGCTTCGTCTTCGCCTTCAACATACATAACTCCCCACTCCTCCCCCAAGCGGAATCCCGTATTCTCTATGCAACCTTCTGACCCGTAGAGCACAAAGTAATGAAAAGGCGGCTCCCTCGCGACGACTTGGCTTCTCAGAATCTTTATTGTAGCACCCTTCTCGGTTTTGAAGAGCGCCACTTGCATATCTATAGCTCCAACTGTTTCGAGATCCGGCATCGTATATCTTCTCTTACCAGCCCCGGTTGCCTTAACGACGCGGTCGTCAAGCATCATCAAAAGTGGACCTAAACTATGAGAAATATAATGTATAGGTGGACGATAAGCCCTCCACTTCAGCTCACCCGTGACAGGATCCTTGATTAAGTCCCTAACCTGATGGATATACTCACCTTCGGCATAGTAGATTCTTCCAAGCCTCCCCTCACGAACGATCTTGGTCCATTCGCGGATGAAGTGGAAGTAGCACATATTCTCTGCCAACATATACTTCATGCCCGTCTTCTTGACGATGCGTACGAGCTTCTCACAGTCTTCAATCCTGTTCGCCGCTGTAACCTCTGAGAGAACATGCATTCCATTCTCCATAGCCTTAATCGCCTGTTCAGCGTGGAAAGGTATAGGCGTAGCTATAACAACTATGTCCAGATCTGCCTTCCTCAAGAACTCATCATAATCCAAGAAACATTGAGACTTGCTTAGACCAAGCGTAGCTCTCATATTCTCTAGGGCTGCAGGATTTATGTCGCATACGGCAACGGTTTCAGTTCTAGGATGAACGTTGAAGAGATGCGGATAGACTGATCTTCCCCCAACATGTCCAATTCTTAGCTTCTTCAAATCTCAACTCCTCCACCGCAGATATTTTTCTTTGGCTTATCATGTGACATTAATTATCAAACATATAGTGACCAATTTAACTTAACTTAAAGAAGCCAACGAACAAAGTGATGATGAGGATTTATCTTGCTGGTTTTTCCGAAAGAAGCTCAGCAAGTCGTCATTTCTCGAAGACTCATTTATTACGTCATCTTTACTCTCTAAACCTTTAAATTGAATTGGAAGAGTTATTAGAAGCGGTGATCTCCTGTGGGATTTATTAAAGTTAAGTTTGGGATTTTCAATCCGCTGGTTCCTAGAAGAAGCGTAGAATTGGAAGGAATAGTTGACACCGGAGCCATGTACAGCGTTATTCCACGGAAGATACTTGAGAAGTTGGAGGTTAAACCCCTGGAAAGGAGGAAGTTTAGGGCCTTCGGTGGGTACATCGAGAGGGATATAGGAGAAGTTGGGATTGAGCTTAT
>JAGGUU010000003.1 GCA_021158305.1 Candidatus Bathyarchaeota archaeon | reverse complement strand
CCTGCTAGGGCGAAGATCTTTCTCTCACATCTAAAGAAAATCCACAGTGAGGTTCACCTATTAGCCGCTGCGGGAAAGATGGGCGAAGAGGAAGCGAAGGAAATCGGGTTTGAATGCATTACCATAGGGGAGCCTAAGGATAAAACAGGCCCTAATGACACGAAGAAAGCAGCCAAGATGATGATTGAGGAGAAAGTGGATCTTCTCGTTTTTTGCGGAGGCGACGGGACGGCACGAGATATAATGGACGTGATTGGGCTAAAGCTTCCCGTGTTAGGGGTTCCAACAGGAGTCAAGATGCACAGCGCCGTCTTCGCTCTCAATCCAAAGATCGCTGCACATATTACTGCTAAATTCCTAAGCTCAGAGATTCCATTGAGAGAAGCCGAAGTTATGGATATTGATGAGGAAGCCTTTAGGCAAGGTCGTCTTTCAGCTAAACTCTATGGATATATGCTGGTGCCATACGAGGCGGAGTATATTCAAGGAGTTAAGATGCCGAGTTCCCGAAGCAGAAGCGAGCTCAGGAATCAAGCAGCTATAGCCGTTTATATTATTGAGAAGGTTCTTCAGCCCGACGTCATCTATATTCTTGGTCCGGGAACAACTACGCGCACAATAGCGGATCTACTCGACCAGAAAAAGACACTTCTAGGCGTGGATCTACTCCTAAACAAAAAGATAATCGCAAAGGACGTGAATGAAGAGACTATCCTCAAGTATATAAAAGGCAGAAAAGCAAAGATTATCGTCACACCTATAGGTGGACAGGGATTCATCTTTGGCAGGGGAAACCAACAGATAAGTCCCAGAGTGATAAGGGAGGTTGGAGTGCGGAACATAATAGTTATCTCTACAAGAAGCAAGATTGAAAATCTTAAAGATCTCAGAGTGGATACGGGAGATCCGCGTCTGGATGAAGAGCTTAAAGGGGAAATCGAGGTCATAATTGATTATGACCAGAAAGTAATGATGCCAGTTAAGTGAGGCGCCAAAAAGGGACTTAAAAAATGACCGAATTGAGAGGGGAAGAAAAATGATTTTTCCGCAAAGATAATGGATATATTTTACGCCCAAATATTCAAGAGTTCCTCCCTTTCATATCGGATCCACAACACGCTCTCTATAAAAAAGAACATAGAGAATATTTTTCCTTGAATGATTCATGATATCATTCGGCGGGCGAATTAAAGGACTAAAAAATTATCCTAAACTGAGGGAGAATAAGCCTTAAAACAGCACTGCGCATAAAAATGGCCATTTATTATGTCTATTTTTTTAGGGAATGGGAAGTTATATTAGAACCTAAAAGGATACAAGGCAGTAAATCTTTCCTAAATAAAAAATAGGGAGGGCCTTATATGATGACGATAATAAAAAATAGGGAAAAACTACTTTCGAACGCATCATCCCAGAAAGATAGAAAGGCAAGAGAAATAGCCTTAGATGCCATAGAAGAGGCCTTTAAAACAGCCGATCCAAAAAGAATAATGTTCTCAAAAGTAAGGCTTGAAAATGAATCTCTAAAAATCAACAGTGAAACTTTTGATCTCTCTAAGTACAAGAGAATATTTGTTTTGGGCGGGGGAAAAGCAAGCGGAACAATGGCTGAAGCTCTAGAGGAGATTCTTAAGGATCGTATAGAAGCCGGCATAATCGTCGTTCCTAAAGGAGTTGCGAAGAAGCATAAGCTGAGCCGTATAAAGCTTCATGAATCAAGTCATCCAATACCGGATGAGAGTAGCGTGTCAGGAGCCAAGAAGATAATTGAGCTGGCGGAGAGAGCCGAGAATGATGATTTAGTAATATGCCTAATCTCCGGCGGAGGATCAAGCTTGATGGCTCTTCCAAGAGAAGGAATCTCACTTAAAGACAAACAGAAAGTAACAGATCTGCTTTTAAAATCGGGAGCGACGATAAATGAGATAAACGCAGTGCGAAAACACATCTCCAGCTTTAAGGGGGGCCAGCTTGCAAGAGCAGTCTATCCAGCCTCACTGATTGGTTTGCTGCTCTCAGATGTATTAGGAGATCCACTAGATGTGATAGCTTCAGGACCTACAGTTCCGGATTCTTCAACTTTCAGCGATGCCGTCTCAATCTTGCAAGAATATAATCTCTGGGATAAAGTTCCGGAAACGATTAGGCAAATCTTAACGGAGGGCATGAAGGGAAAGATAGCTGAAACGCCGAAGAAAGGCGATCCGATTTTTAAGAGAGTTAAGAATATAGTAATTGGCAATAACAGACTTGCATGCATGGCAGCGTTAAGTAGCGTCAGGAAAAGAGGATTGAACGCTCTTTTCTTAACGTCCTTCCTAGAAGGCGAAGCTAGGCATATAGGCACATTCTTCGGTGCCATGGGAAAAGAGATTATGGTAACAGATTATCCAATAGCTTCACCTGCAGCTGTAATAGCTGGAGGAGAAACCACGGTCACCGTGACTGGGAAGGGGATTGGGGGAAGAAATCAAGAGATAGCCCTCAGCGCTGCATTGAAGATCTCGGGCGCTGATGGAGTAGTTATCGCCTCAGCGAGCACGGATGGAATTGATGGACCTACTGACGCCGCAGGAGCTATAGTGGATGGAAAAACAGTGCAACGTTCAAGGGAGCTTGGAATTGACCCCTCAGAGGCTCTTAGAAATAATGACTCATACACGTTCTTCTCCAAACTGGACGACCTAATCATAACCGGGCCGACGGGAACAAACGTCAATGACATATCTATTCTTGTAAAAGTTTGATATCGAATTTATTCTTCCCCGCTTTTCCAGCGAATTGTATATCCACCCAAATATACGCCTAAAAGGTTCCCCAGCAGCGGTAGCGAGATTACTTCCAAATAGTAATGACCTACGAAGTATACCTTACTAAGAAGGGTCATGTAAATGAAGAAGCCCATGAAACCAATCTGACCTGTGATGAAAAGCGTAATCTTAACTCCCTTCTCTGTTACGTAACCAGTATATAGTCCGCTTATGAATCCACAGATAAGATGTACGAGAGCAAAGAAGATTATTGCTTTGGCTATGGAAAAAGATTCGAAGGCTGTCACACCGGATATGCCGAAATATAACAGTATCTGCTCGAGCAGTAAATCTACGAAGCTTGAGAGGAATACTGCCGAGAGAAAGCAGAGTGTTCCGCCGACTAGGGAATTTGCGATATCTCTTTTTGTCGGTAAGTCATTCATACACCTACACCTTAATCCTTGTCGAGTTTAAGATTTTTTCAAATGGGACGGAGAGCTTTCCGTAGTCTTCTCTTCTTCTCCAAAAGAATATCTCTACGAGCCTATGATTCTTAATATACGATATCGCTAAGTACGTCATGTTATGGAAGGTTCCTTCGTATTCAATAGCATCCTTTATTATGATCTTTGAGTAGTTGGCTTGAACTTCCCATATTTTTATTCCTCCGGTCTCCTTAAAGAGGAGTGATGAATTCTCATTTTTCTTTCGAATCTCATTGTACATTCTTCTTGTCTCAAAATTCACTACTGCTAAGGCGTCTTTCAAATTGTTTTTTTCCATGAAATGCTGGGTTGCATCTTCATCGTAGATTTTGAAGAGTATGATGAATGAGAAATTTTTAGGATATAGAAATACATTATATACGTTTCCACCTGCATTTTTTTCGTTCCACGAATATGCAGCCCAGTTCTTTGGAAAATCTATCTTGATAAATTCATTATCTAACCGTAAATTTTCCCCCACGCTATGAGTTGCGACAATGTCATAAATTATTGAGAATCCTAAAATTAGTGATCCGGAGATTATGATTAGGAAAATTGTAAGAGGCAATATGGGTAAGTTATGCTTCAATCGTTTTTCCCAAATCTTAATCATCTTCTACAACGTACAATGATCCTCTAATATATTAATTAATATATTAAATATAATTTTTCCAAACTAGCTCGGCGCCTAAGGATAATACAGGCATCCGCTTCCATTGGGAAAGTCTTATCTTCAGTAGTGGAAGATATTGAAAAGAAGAATCTTGGAGATGTCTACATGAAGGGAATGATGAAGGCTGCAATTCTCTATAAGCCAATGGATATGAGAATAGAGAAAGTTAAGATTCCTCGGATAAAGCCGAATGAAGTTCTCGTCAGGATGAAACGTGTTGGAATATGCGGATCTGATATTCATTACTACCTCCATGGGCGCATAGCCTCATTCGTTGTTAAGGAACCCTTAATCTTGGGTCATGAATGCTCTGGAGAGATAGTCGAGGTAGGTCGCGGTGTATCGAGACTTGAAATCGGGCAGAGAGTCGTCATTGAGCCTGGATTTGTCTGTGGGAAATGCCCCTATTGTAGGTCTGGAAGATATAACCTATGCAGGACCGTCAAATTTTATGGAACTCCTCCATTTAACGGAACTTTCGCAGAATATGTAACAGCGCCGGAGCAGAATGTATACCCAATTCCAGATAACGTTTCGTTTGAGGAAGGAGCAATGATTGAGCCGTTGGCCGTTGGAATGATGGCTGCAAAAATGGGAAGAATAAACGTAAATGATACGGTTGCAGTACTCGGAGCGGGTCCTATTGGACAGATGGTTCTTCAAGCGGCTAAAGTCTATGGGGCGCCAGAGATCTACGTCACAGACCTACTTGATTACAGGCTGGATTACGCTAAGAAGTATGGCGCGTCTGAAGTTATAAATGCCTCATCGGAAAACGTTGTTGAGAGGATAATGAGTTTAACCGACGGTGAAGGGGTCGATGTGGCAGTAGATGCCTCCGGATCTCCTTTAGCAATTCGGCAGACTGTTGATATAGTTAAGCCTGGGGGACGCATAGTCCTTGTTGGTTATCCGCCGAGTGAAGTCTCGCTTCCAATCGCCGAGATATTGCCTAAGGAATTGACTATTCAAGGAATTCACCGATATGCAAATGTTTATCCAGCAGCTATAAAGGCAGTCTCTTCTGGCAGAGCCATAGTTAAGCCCTACGTGACGCATATATTTCCGTTCGAAAAGATATTGGAGGGCTTTGAGGTTCACATAAAGAAGATTGGAAAACCGATGAAGATCCAGATAGCAATCTGAACATCCTAAGAAATTGCATCTTTTGTCTATGCTTTTGTATCCATTTTTGATTAGGCATGAGAAAATTGAAGCTCGACGGTCTTGACAAACAGATTTTTGATGTTTAGAAGGGGGGTAAATATGCTAAAAATTCCTCTTATCGATGCATAAAATCATTGCATTGGTGATTCTGGTTGCATATGTATTACCATTCAGTTATTACATAACCATGCCTCACGAGCCATGTTCATACGATATGTGCCTTCGAAGGTTACCGTCTCATCTTATTTGCCAAGCCCTTCCAGCCCATTCTGCTGTAGTGCGTAGCTGTTTGAAGACTCTTCCAATTGAAAAAATCTATCAAATCATGAATATCAAATCCATACTCTAAAGCGAGCTGCGAGGCTCTCTGTGCCCTAAACCAGTGCGGAAAAATATTCTTGTCAAGATTGCGAACAATCCTATAAACTTGCGTTCTTCCTATGTGGAAAAGTCTTCCTTCTCTGATCTTATTTATATATTCTAACAGAGGAGGACATAGCGGCTCCTCCATATGAATCGGAAAAGTCCTATAGGCTATTTTCTTCTTCGTCCTCCACCTCACTCTACCATTCTCATCCACATACTCCCCAATCTTACTATAACGTTTAAGAACAGGCATCGCTTTTACTACTAAAAAGGGTTTTTGGACTATAAAATTGTCCTTTCTCAACATGAGAACTTCGCTCACCCTGCCACCTGTTTCAAACAAAGCCGAAATTAAAGCCTTATCAACCTCACGCCTACATTTTTTGACTAATTTAATCAAATAATCCCAACCGCAGAAGCTTTCCACAATTTCAACGCTTCTTTTAGGTTTTTTCAATAAGCATACCTCCCTGCAAAAGCCTTAAAATGCAACATTATATATGTAATGTTGCATTTAGAAAGAGGAAACTTCCAAATAAACTATTTCGTTATGCAGATAGATCTCAATATATTATCTCTTGGATCTCCAGTTTTCAGAACGGATACAAAATCATAGACATAGGAGCTAAAAATAACCAGCGGTAGAGCAAGAATCTTTATTAAGAAGTTATTGACATGTAGTAGGTTCTAAAAAAGAAAAAATATGGGTGATGGTTAAGGGAGTGAAGACGCTTCTTCGCTTAAGGCTGCCGTACGAAGAAAACCTCCGTGTCTTATTGGTAAGAAGAGTTCTTTTAACAATCAGCGGAGGACTTACAGCAGGACTGGCGACTCTCTACGTGAAAAAAGTCTTAGGCGCGGACGCCGTTATTCTTGGATTATTCGGATCAATATGGTCAGCTGTCTTCATTCTCTTTATCCTAATTGGAGGATGGATTGGAGACCGATATGATCGAAAAAGTGTCCTTTTACTCGGAACGGCTCTCACACTTGTTAATCCAATAATTTATGCATTAGCCTCAAGCTGGCAGATTCTCATACTTGTGAACTTTCTCGGAGCAGTTGGTTCAGCTATCTCAAGCCCCGCCTATAATGCAATCCTCTTTTCCTCGATCGAGCAGAAGAAGAGAAGCCAATTTGTAGCCACGCTTGCTGTCCTGGCAAGTGTGGCGAATATGATTACGCCTCCACTCTCCGCATATCTAATACAGATGATGGGAGGATTAGAGGAGATGCGGAAGATGTTTCTCATCCAGTTTTTCATCTCATTCCTAGTTTGGATCTACACATGGAAGAAGTTAAAGACGAATCCTTCACAGGAGAAAAAGAAAATGAAGGGAATCTCTGAAGCTGCCAAGGACATGTTCTTCCAGATGAAGAGAGTTTATCTACTATCAAGAGAAAGGAAAGCCTCATCTTGGATCATCTTATTCCTACTAGGCCCCTTCGCTTGGCAGCTCATATCTCCATTCTGGTCCATATACGCAGCAGAGGTCTGCATGGCTCCTCTGCTGGTTATCGGCTTGCTTCCAACAGCTGATAGCATCGTCCGAATATTCTTTCAGCTTCCACTTGCCAAGATAGCGGATAGAAGAGGAAGGAAGAGAATTATACTTTTAGTACGGCCACTACGTTATGCGGCTCTTATCACATTCATAATTGGCGGAACCTATAAGAGCTCCATAACTCCCTTCATTCCCATTCTTGTATGGATGCTTGACGCTGCAGGAACCTCAGTGGGTCCATCATTCTGGGCCCTAAGGTCAGAGGTGATGCCGAAGAAGGTTCAGAGCACTTGGAGTGCATTGCTTAATTTCGTTTGGTACTTAGCTTCAATTCCGGCCAGCTTACTGGGCGGTATCTTATGG
>JAGGUU010000160.1 GCA_021158305.1 Candidatus Bathyarchaeota archaeon | reverse complement strand
CTCCAAGTTCTTCAAATTTCTCTTTCGTTGGAGCGCCTTTCTCAATCAGCCGCTCTTTCGATGATGTTCTCTTTTAGAGTCAATATTATATTGACTAAGACTTGGAATTCTAAGCTCAAAGCCTCGAAAGTTGCGGTTCCTATTTATATGACAACAGGCTCGACCAAGCCGGATCTCCTAGAGCTTCTAAAAGGAAATTGGAAACCATTCATTGCCTCAAAAACGAAACTCATTGCCGCCAAGATTCTTGATATGGCGCGTGAACTTAACGAAAAGGCAGGATTCACGAAGAGACCATTGGCACACACTCGGCTGCAATCTTCACGTTTGATGGGGAACTTGTTTCTTTTGTGGAGGATGTCCGGCAGACGCAACGCCGTAGATAAGGTGATTAGGTGCTACTTTATTGAAGGAGATGGATTTCTCGCGCTGCATTCTACTTAGCTCAGATAGACGATCGGCCTACGTGGTTTTGAAGGCCACTAGATTCCGTATACCAATTGTTGCCTCAATTGCATATCCGCTAGAATCTGGTGTGGAGGATTGCTGAGAAACTGGTCCATGTCTCAGGAAAGTGTATAAAGGTCTGTACGCATGCGGAGAGAGTGGTGCTTTAGCGCATTATTTCTTTTCTAGTGTGATCGTTTTTACTAGATATATTACTACCGCTTGCGCTCACCTTAGTCATAAATTGGCAATAAAAATAGAGTGAAGGGATTATTATGGTAGGAGACCCTCTCTTTCCAGCTCATCTGCAACATCCTTGAGATCCAGCTCTTCGAGTTTTTCTCTGGTTGGACGACCAGTCTTAACATCCCAGCCACGTAGCTTATAGTATCTATCTTTAAGTGATTCAAATTTATCCTTATCTACTGGCCCAGCTATGCCGACCATGCTGTCATAAGGTGATTCGAAAAAGATCTCGGAAACGGTATCATCTTTTCTTGTACGATTGTCTCTCTTTATCGTTATTGCTCTCATTAAATTCCAGATCCTCTCACCTGCTTTTTCTATCTCCTTCACGCTCATGTCGATTCCTGTAACAGCTGAAAACACCCTGCTTTCAAAAATTCTAACGTCCATCTCAGGCGGGTCAAAGAAGGACCAAGGCATAGTCGCATACTCACACATAGTTAGGGAGTTCTTTAAGCACTGATTATGCTCAACCCACACGGTCTGACGCTCAATTCCTTCGTACACAGCTTTACTCGGATCGTAGAGAGTGGTGGATTCTCCTGCAGGCACTCCAAAGTGTTCTCCTAGAGGGTCGCCTAAAGGTAATAATGAAGCGAATGGGGCGCCTTTGAAGTTCCCAAAACCGATTATAGTGCTCTCATGGGCTGAGTCAAACGGATCTCTTACGTTAGTAGCAATCTGCAGTACACTTCCTATTGTTTCTCCCATATGAATGAAGTACCCCCTGCCTTCATGCATTCTTCCGTAAATATCCTTCGCTTCTTTCCCAAAACGTTCCGCTGCTCTTGCCAGACCTTCGGAGAAGGGATTCTTTCCTTCAGCGATACCGTATAGGAATGCCGTAATAAATTCACGATCCGTAGCTGTTCCTCCATACATCTCAGGGAGAGGCATACCAAGGCTTTCAATATCTTTCGGTGTTAAGACGCCCGCTTCGAGGCAATATTTTATAAACTTCGTTATTGCCTCTAACTCAAAGGTGTTTATGCCGAGCTTTTGGCAGAGTATATATCCATCCCATGTGGCTTTAGTTTTTCCGGGATTTAAAAATGAGTACCAGAAAACTCTGCACATTGCAGCAGCCGACTTCCCTGGAACGCTGTAAAAACTATGACATTGATATGGACACCCAAAACACCCCATCCTTTTATGGAATTTTTCCATTCCGGGCGTTGGACTCCCAAATATTTTACCCGGGTAGTACTCTATATTCCATTCACCCTTTGCTTTTCTCCCCTTAATTAGTTCTAGGAGATCATCGGGTCTTGCTATCTTCACGCCACCTGTTCCCTTAACAACAATTGCCTTCAGATTCTTTGACCCCATGACAGCTCCAAAGCCCCCTTGACCAAAAGCATGTCCAGTTTCACTCAGGATTACGGCGATTCGACTGAGATTTTCTCCAGCCGGTCCAATGGTTAGTACCGAAGCTCCTGGACACTCTCTCATCAGCCATTTCTGAGTAGCAAATGTATCTAAACCCCATATCTCGCTTGCATCCTCTATTGTCACATCCTCGTCACGTATTGACAAGTAAACTGGTTTGTCCGCTTTTCCTAAAATGACTATTCCGTCATATCCGGCGTACTTCAGTTGTGAAGGCCATTCCCCTCCCATCCCGGAGTACGCGAATAATTCATTCGGATAGGATTGGGGCGATATGCTACAGAGTTCTGCTCTGCTAAACGGGCCATGCACACCAGTTAGTGGGCCTACTGAGATTAGGAGCGGGTTATTGGGGTCGAAGGCGGATACCTTTGGGCATCCTAGGTCCCAGAAAATCTTGCAAGCAAGCCCAACTCCTCCGATGAACTTCTCCGGCTGATAATCGGCTGTTGATTTTTTAGTTATTTTTCCTCGTGTTAGGTCAACCCACAATATTTTTCCAGCCCAACCATATAGTTCTGCCATCTTTCTCACCTCTCCTCCGCGGGAACGAAAGTTAAAGCTTTATTGGGACAATATTCTACGCATATCGGTCCACCTTCTCTGCCCTTGCATAGATCGCATTTGAATGCGATGTTCTTCTCTTTGTTGAATTTTATTCTTGGTGGGTCGAATGGGCGGGCTTCGATGCAGCTTTTGCAGCCTATGCATTTGTCTGGATTGATGTATCTTGCTCCGGTCTGCTCGTCGATGCATAGAGCTTCATCTCTTAAGGGACATGCATAATAGCAACTCGGAGCAGGACATTGTCGACACACATTAAAAGCGTATTTGCCACTGAAAGGATCCACGTCTAAACATGCTCTAGCTAATGCTGGGCTTGACACTCCTTCATGATATAACGAACACATTAACAGACATGTCCCACACCCAGTACATGCTGATGGATTGTGGATTATCATTCCCGCCTTCTGAATTTCCTTGATGACCTCTTTCTCCACGGTTGTGGTTGTTTCTTTGGTTGTGGTGCTGGTTATTGTTGTTGGAATTGTTGTGGAGACCGTTGCTGTGGATGTTAGGGTTTTTGTCGCTTCTCTAGTG
>JAGGUU010000198.1 GCA_021158305.1 Candidatus Bathyarchaeota archaeon | reverse complement strand
CAGCATCTCCGCGAAATCTGTAAAATCGACTACAGCAGATGTATAGAACTTAGGCTTCGCTTTCGGAAAGCGAAAAGCTCTCTTCAACCTCACATTTATGTCTCTTCCATCATTTAAGACACGAATCTCCTCAACATCGTGCACCGACTTGATCACGGCTTCGGTAAGCATATGTCCAATCGCGAGTTCTTTCTCCATTCCAGGAGAAGTGAAGAACGTGAATAGATGTATTCCATTAATATGGACTCTTACAAGCTTCTCCACAGCAACCATCTGAGACTCGAAAGTTTTCCTACCACTCTGGAGATCATATCTCACAAAAGACCATTGAGCCATCAACTTCTTCCACCCAACCAAAACTAACACAATATTACATTTTTAAAACCTTACTCTTGAATTTCGGATACGCGAAACAACTTTACTCTGACCCCGCCTTGATCGATTAATTGAAAAACTTTTATATATTTTGCAATGTTTAATATCTGCATGGCATCAAATATCTATGATCAACGTGTAGTAGTTGAAAATAATCTGAGAATTGCCAGAAAGGCTCTTTTAGTATTCAAAGCTCAAGAGGATCTTGATCGACTCCCATCTCTCGGTCTATTAGGAGGGCTCGGCGGCCCCATAAAGGCGAAACTAAGTGAAGCAAAGGAATCAGTTCTTTCGATAGTCTTAACTTTCATCACTTTCTGTTTGGAACATTACCTCAGGAAGGCTACAGGTGACAATGAAGGACGATTAGAAGATCTAATAGATATGTGCAAGGACAAGATTGGAGAGAAGTTATGGAGAGATGCGCATGAAATGAGGGTTAAGAGAGATGTAATCATACACAATGCTGGGATCATAGATGCAGAAGCGAAGAAGGAGCTTAGAGTAATGAGATCCACAACTCTTGACGAAGGAGAGAAACTTTCCCTCACACTGAAGGATGTTGAGAGATATATTAACACGGTCAACCAGATAATCAAACTAGTACCTTGAACTCTTGCTTTACATGCATCCTCAAACTGCAGAAGAAAGGCCGAGAAAAATAAAGTAGGAGATATAAAATAATTTACGGTAATTTACCTAGTCTCGCTAACTCATCAGCGACGTCTTTAAGATTTAGTTCTTCAAGCTTTTCACGAGTCGGCCAACCAGTACGTTTGTCCCAGCCTCTCCGTTCATAATATCTGTCAAGTAGCGCACGGAACTTATCAGGGTCTAATGTCTGGATTTCATCTGGATACACAGATGGCTGCTCTTGGAAATAGCGGATGACGCTTTCATCATGTTCTCTCGTTCTTCCCTGCCTAACATGAAGAGCTCTTAGAACGTTGATGCATCTTTCTGCAGCTTTGTAGAGGTCGTCGAAAGTCCAATCTAAGCCTGTAACGGCGTTTAATAGTCTGACACCAGCGGTATAGTCTCCAACCATATCGGGAGTTGCCGTTGACCATGTGAGCGGGAATACCTGATCGCAGAGCGGTAGGCTTGTTTTTACTATCGAAGAGTGCTGGTGCCATATGACGACGATCTCCTTATCGCGGTATCCTAACTCAGGATCATTCGGCCAACCAGCAAAAGCATACTCAGTGCCATAGATCTTTCTCCCTATTACTTTCAATTGTTCATATGGAACTGGACCTCCTCCCCATTCCTTGACGGCACGATGATAGTTTTGAACTGCACAATGCGTTGAGTCGAATGGGTCTCTTCCCCATGTAGCCCAAACAAGAGCGCTTATCACCCACATTGGATAATGAATGAAATGTAAATATCTACCATCCCAATGTGGAGCATAGCCATGTTTATGCGTCTTCCATACTTCATCCTGAAGACCTAGTTTTTCCGCGGCTCTTGGGGTGCCCTCAGCAAATATGTCCCCGTCTCCTTCTCGATATGCTATTGCTTTGAGGAATTTAACTGCTAGCTCTTCTGGAAAACCGGCCCACGCTTGCTTGTACGGGTCTTCACTAGTAACCTTAGGATAAACTGCGGGTCCTTCTTTATTCAAGTTCAGCTTTTCACCCATCAGCTTAGTTAGCTTCCCATCGTTAAAGCAGTTTTGAATGAACCAATTCATTCCCGCAAAGATTTCCCAGTGATTTATTCCAAGCCACTCAGCAAATTTGTTAAATTCAGCGATTTTCTCGGCATCTTCCCAGTTGTTGTCAAGAAGCCAGGGCGCACAATAGCCGACACAATGTACATCACCTGATACTATGCCTGTGCCCGTCCAACGTTGCTGGACACCTTCATAATAATGCTGGAATGGCATACTGCATTCGCCGCAAGCGATGCAACCGCTATGCATTCTCATGATATAGCGGCCCCTCGGATCAGGCTGAACCAGCTTGTCAGGTAAGCCAGATCCTGAAGTGTTTCCTGTCGGTATCTCAGCAGCTATTCTCTTTACTTCTTTTATCAACACGTCTGGCCTCGCGACTCTCACCTTGCAACTGCCCCTGACTACTATTGCCTTCAATTTCTTTGAACCCATAACGGCCCCGAAGCCACCTTGACCAGCTGCGTTCTCCGTCTTGGTTGTGATTATAGAAAGCCTAACTAAATTCTCGCCGGCAGGTCCTATCGTTGCTATTGCGACATCACTCCCATGCTTCTCCATAAGAGCTTGTTGGGTTTTATGCGTGTAGAGTCCCCATAAGTTTGAGGCATCCAGTATTTCTGCGCTCCTATCCTCTATGTAAAGATACTTCGGTTCATCAGCTTTGCCGACTATCATTATAGCATCATATCCAGCAAATTTCATCTTCGTCGCAAAATCTCCCCCGAATCCTGAATCGGCTATCCAAGGCTTAGGATAACCTTGTGGAGCAATGCCAGCTACCTCACATCTCCCTGCGGTCGGAGCAGGTGTTCCAGCAAGCGGTCCAGTTGCGAAGATCAATGGTGCTTCGGGATCAAATTCTCCTGGGAAAGGTTTGCCGGCAGTTTCGTCCCATATTAGCTTCAAAGCCATTCCATAGCCTCCGATGAAATCGGGTACATATTTATCGGTATTTATCTCGGTTATTTTCTCCGTTGATAAGTCAACTCTTAAGATTTTTCCCATCCAACCATATGTTGCCATTACATCACCTCCTATACACTAAACTAAGTGCTTTACCACCTCCAGCTTCTGAACATACCTCGATACAAGCTGGTCCTTCAGGTCTATCTTTGCACAAGTCACATTTGATAGCGATATTCCTCTCGGGATCAAAGTTTATCCGTGGCGGATTAAGCGGACACGCTTTTATACACTCTTTACAGCCTATACATTTCTCTCCGTTTATGTATCTTGCTCCAGTTTTTTCATCAATGCATAAAGCCTCATCTCTTAACGGACAGGCCCAATAGCATTCAGGATCGTCACACTGCAAGCAGAATAACGGTTCTCTGAGATATCCTTTAACGAACTCTTCTCTCCATTTTATACGTGAGAGTTGAGGGGCTATAGCGCCTTCATGAACTAAGGCGCAAGCCAAAACACATCTCATGCATCCAACACATTTCTCGATATCAAGGCTTATGTAAGCGGATTTCAGAAGCTTCGCAGTAACAGTCGCTGTTGTCGACACAGTTTTTGTTAGTTCTCTAGTTGTAGTGCTAGTTAGGGTCGTGGGAACGGTTGCGGTAGCGGTGGAGGTTAAGGTCTTGGTTGCCTCTTTTGTGAGGGTTTCAGTCACAGTT
>JAGGUU010000014.1 GCA_021158305.1 Candidatus Bathyarchaeota archaeon | reverse complement strand
AGGGGAGAGTCTTAGCTATCTCGTCATACGTTGACTCCAGATAGTTACCCGTGTCTAGATTCACTCTGAACCATGGAGAATCAACTCCCTTAACGATCTTTATAACGTCATCGGCTTTGGAGGTTACCCCACCGTGGTTCTCCAGCGCTATCACAACTCCGTTTTCCTCAGCGTAATCGATGCATGATTTGACCGACTCAACAACCCAGTTTATCGCGTCTTCAGTGGAGTATCCTTCCGGAACATATCCTCCGAATACTCTGAGGCATGGGGCTCCCAGCTCATGCGCCATTTCTAATCCTTCTTTAACGGCTTCGATTGCCTTCTTTCTTTCGGAAACTTCTGGAGAGCAGAAATTTGTGGAGATTCCGGCTTCTGATATGGGAAGCCCATGATAGAGAGAGAGCCTCCTGATCTTTCTGAGATAGGATGGATCCTTTGTCGGAAGCCAGTATAATGGGAATTCGACGCCGTCAAGTCCTATTTTGTAAGCCTCTTCAATGAAGTCTTCATATTTCATTCTGCCATCGTTGAGGTAATCCCGATAAGAATACGCCGTACAGCCGATCTTTATCATGATCCCATCAACACCTCTCACTTTGAAGATTAATGCATAAATCTCTCTAATAAGACTTATGTGGAAATCGCGGCGATCAAAAATGTTTGGTTTAGGATTGAAGATTGCATTAGCTTATTGCGGCTTCTTCTCCTCTACCGATTTGTAAGCGGCGGAAACTACCTCCAGAACTTTCTTCCCAAACTCTCCGTCTGGAAACGGCTCCTTATCTTCCCTTACGCAATTCACGAAGTATTCAATCTCGTTCGCGTATCCAGCTGCCATACTTCGTCGACGGCTGGGCAAGACCATCCAATGGAGAGGGAGGCCTTTTCGACCACGTAAGAGTATCCTTTCTCGCTATATACTTTAAGCGGGCTTGCATGCGGTAGATCGACGAAGATTAAGCCGTCGGTTCCATAGATCTCTACGCGGTCGTCTATTCCTCCCTTTACGGTGTAGCTTGCATGAATGGTGGCGAGACGATCATCCTGAATCTTATGAAGAGCGACGCGTGGTCTTCCGCTTCTAGCTTATGATATAGGTTTCCCATTTCGGCATATACGTGATCAACCGGGCTGTCTATTAACCATAATGCTATTGCGATCGGGTAGACTCCTAAATTCATTAGTACGCCTTCTCCGCAGTACTCTTTCTTCAGTGCGTATGGCGAGTGAGAACCGCTGTGGGATTCTCGAGCCTCAACGATTAATACATCTCCTATCGCGCCTTCATCTATTATCTGCTTGGCTCTGCAAAGCGGCGGGTGAGAAGAGCATGTTCTCTGCGTACATAACTTTTAAGCCTTTCTTCTTTAACGGCATCTACAACTTTAGCAGCGTCTTCCACGGTTGTGGTGAAGGTTTTTTCAACAATCACGTGTTTATCATGTTCGATGGCTTTTAGAGCCGCCATAGCATGGAGATAGTTTGGGATGATCACGCTGACAAGGTCTATATCAGGACGCTTAAGCATCTCATCCATGTCGGTGTACCAGTATTTTAAGCCGTGGTTCTCAGCGAACTTTTTAGCTCGTTCAGCTGTTCTTGAGTAGACAGCGACCACGTTCACATAGGGAAGTTTCTTATATGCATCTATATTGTATTCCCGCTACGAATCCGGCTCTAATCAGTCCGACTCCTATGTCCTTAGCCATCACAAACTCCCTTCAATATACGCTATTTTTCTAAGAATATTTAAGATGTCCCTTGATGTCTTAGATATCCGTAAAAAGGAGGAAGATCACGTATCGATCCTTTTTATGGTTATTGCATGTCTTGGACAGAGTGACTCGCAGACTCCGCAGCCAAGGCATAATTCTTGGTTGACCACTGCCTTCTTGTTCACTATGCTTATTGCCTCGCAGTGTCCCGGCTTTGTGCATATGCCGCATCCGTTGCATTTCTCTTCGTTAACGACTGCTACTGCAGGGTGGAAGACCACTTCTCGGCCTCTAATCGATTCTAGATATTCTTCGGATGGATAATCCTTCAGCTTTATGCCTTTTATCTTCGGATAGACGGCGAGCTTCTCTGATGTTGTAATGTACTCTGTGGAGCATCCTATGAATTCCTTTGGGCTTTCATATCCAGCTTCATCCATGAATCTTTCTAAGCCTCTAAGTATGCGTGTGACCACGTCGAATCCGTACCACATGATAGCCGTGCATATGGAGATTGCCGTTGCTCCCCACATCATCATCTCGACGGTGTCTCTCCAGTTTGTAATGCCTCCTCCCCCGATTATCGGTATACTTACCTTCTTGTAGAGCTTCGCTACCACGGCGTATGATAGGTTCTTTACGCATGGTCCGCATAGTGCTCCGAAGCTCACTTTGTCAAGTGAGGGATAGAGGGGGCGCCCTCTATTGTACACGTCTACTCCAGGTAGTGATTGATAGTTTCCTCCAACAGCGATGGCATCTGCGCCGGCTTCTTCGCATGATTTAGCGGTTGATATCACGTCTGGAACGTCTGGATTGAGCTTGCAGACTACTGGTACATCGACTGCTTTTTTAACTTCTCCAGTGATCCTTCCGGCCATGGATGGACTTGCGCTTATCGATGCTCCGTGAAGCTCAGTTTCTGTTACTTTCATTCCAAGCCTGTGCGCTGTAAATTCTATGTTGGGGCATACGAAGTTCAGCTCGATCATGTCCGCTCCTGCTTCTTCTAGAGTGCTGGATAAAAGTTTCCACCCTTCGATATCACCTGCTTCATGCGTTATGTTTGCGAGTAGAATCAGGCTTGTCTCCCTCTTCGCTCTCCTTATTAAGTCGGCGGCCTCGTCGATGTTCAGTCGTTTATCTATGGGGACGATTAGGCATAGTCCCGGCTTTGAATATAGCTGAAGTCTTCCCTCAAATGGCTGTTTTATAAATGCTAGCTTAACGCTTGCCGCTGCTGCTCCGTGTTCCTCAGCCTTCTTAAGTCTGTAAACCGTAGCTGTCAGTGGACCAGATGCTATGACCACTGGATTCTTAAGGTTGATGCCTCCTATTTCTACGCTTAGCCTATTCCCTTTAACCGCCATTACGCATTAACCTCTTTATGCTTAGGGATTTGGCTTCATCAAGACTTTTATAGCTTCTCTTGTCCTGAGAAGGTCGAAGCCCTTCTCGAACTCTTTAAGCGGTAGCACATGTGTAATTATTGGGTCGGCTTTAACTTTTCCGGTTGATAGGAGGCTTAGCGCTAGATCCCACGTCGAAGATGCATGTGTCCAGCATCCTAAAATGATTTTTTCATTGCTAACTACGTTATGTATGTTGAATCTTTCTAATGGTTTAGAGTGCACTCCTACTAGAACTACTTTTCCTCCCTTTTTAGTCATTGAAACTGCTTGTTCAACCGCTTTGGGATTGCCTGTTGCTTCATAGGCGATATCTACTCCTAAGCCGCTGGTTAGCTCCATGGCTTTATCAACAGGGTTTTCCTTTCTCTCGTTGACCGTTACGTCTGCGCCTAGGTTCTTTGCTACTTCCAGCCTGTTCTCGTGGCGGCCGCTTACAAGGATCTTTCCGGCCCCGGCAACAGCGGCGCACTCCAGTATTAGTAGCCCTATTGCTCCCGCGCCAATTACCGCCACGGTATCACCAGCTCTTATCCCTGAACGCTCTATAACTGCGTGGGAGGCTACTGACAGAGGCTCGGTTAGAGCCGCCTCCTTTAGGGATACATTACTTGGAATTTTATGGATGTTTATTGATGGAGCCTTCACATACTCTGCGAATGCTCCATCTCTCCCTATGCCGATGGGGCTTCTGTAAGGGCAGAGATTCTGTCTTCCAGTCTTGCAGAAGATGCAGCGTCTACAGACCACTCCGGTTTCGGAGACCACTTTCTCGCCGATCTTCACGTCAGTGACCTCTTCTCCAACCTCTGTTACGACGCCAGAGAATTCGTGTCCTAATATTCTTGGCAGCTCAATAGGTATAGGTGACGTTGCCCTGTATATTTCTAGGTCGGTCCCGCATATTCCGACGTAATTCACTTTTATTAGAACCTCATCGGGTCCTATTGATGGCTTCTCTACATCTCTAATCTCCATGGCTCCTGGTTTCCACATGGTCTTCACTAGAGCTTCCATCTTGATGCACCATCAGAAAGATGATTTGACGGTTTATAAATCGCTTTAGGTCTCCTTTGAAGGGGAAAGATGCTATATGACGTTTACTTCCTTGACTTGCTGAGTTCTTCATCTAGTTTAATCAGTTTGTTCCATACGTCGTCGTCGATGAATATGCTTCCTTCCTCCTTTAGACTTTGCTCCTTTCTATACTCTAGTTCTCCGGGATAGAAAACCTCAGTGAAGCCCTGAGCCTTCTTGCTTTTCTTAACAAGGTCTATTAGCCTATCTACTTCAGACTTGAATTCTTCTATAGGCCGGAAGAAATTTACGTCTAGGGCCATTAGGAACACGCCGTTGTCTGTAGTGGTCTTGCTCACCCCGCTTCCAGCTAGTGCGCCTCCCAATATCTCGATTGCCATGCATATTCCTGAGCCTTTATATCCTCCGAATGGTAGGAGGGCTCCATGCTTCTCCTTCTTATGTGCCTCATAGTCCTCGGGATTGGTTGTGGGTCTCCCTTCATCATCTAGAAGCCATCCTAGGGGTATCTTCTCTTTTCTCGCCCGTGCGAGTTCTATTACGCCTCCGGAAACCACGCTTGTGGCGAAATCTAGCAGGAAGGGTTTATGTCTTCCAGCTGGCATGGCTATGCTAAGCGGGTTTGTGCCTAGTATTCTTTCTCTGCTTCCGTAGGGAGCGACCATCGCCACCGAGTTCGCGGCTGCGAAGCCTATCATATCCTCTTTCGCAGCCATTAATGTGTAGTATCCGAGCATGCCGCAGTGGTTGCAGTTGAAAACTGTGGCTACGCCTATAGATTTTTTCTTAGCCT
>JAGGUU010000190.1 GCA_021158305.1 Candidatus Bathyarchaeota archaeon | reverse complement strand
GAGCCGGGGTGTAAGCTGGAAGGCTTCGGCCGACCAGCTCAGCCCGCGGCCCCCAATCGCCCGAGGTGTCGGGCTGAAAAAGAGTCGACGTCTGGACGAATTTGAGCCTATGCATGGTGGCTTTCCACATATACTCGATTCCAGATGAGGTGTTGATTTTCTCATTAAGAATTAGTTCCTTCTTCTATGGAATCATTAATATAGGATGTTCAGCATTCTGAATGAGACGGCTGGCTAAGCGGATGGTTGCCGCTTTTATGTTTAGATGTCGAAGGGATTATCGCATCACCATTCCAAAGACTGATAGCCAAGTATCTCAGATTAGAACTTAGAGTAATAGTTGGGATAGTGATTCATAGTGAAGAACTAGAGGAATTAGAGAAGTAAAGTGGTGGTGAGGAGAGAAGTACGATTTCCATCCGCTAAGTATCCGCTAAGTTTTTATTCTAAGTTGCTAGCTCTCTCGGCATGGCGGCTTCCATAAAAATTCTTTATCGAGGGGATAAAGCGGCCTCTTAACCTTCCTATATTCTAGTTGGTTTAGAATTTGATTTGTGAAGCCGGGCGATAGGGCCATTATGGACTTAGCTGCTATTCTCCTAAAGTCCGGTGTCAAATAGCCTAGCTTGACCACGACGATTCTATAATCTCTGGGGTTAACTCCGAAGGCTTCGAAGCTCTCTAAGCTCATCCACGCCATTCTCCGGCTTGTCAATAAAATATCGACTCCGTTAGATCTGAGAATTGCTCCTCTCTCAGTGAGTTTCATGACCTTCCCCCTAACCTCAACTGGATATCCATTGACGTTATCAAGTCGCCCTCCTATCTCGATCCTTACGTTGCTTCCGACGCCCGCATCTCTACAATATTTAACAGCTATGGGATCTATTATTCCGCCGACAACGGCGCCCTTAACCCTCCTAGAGAGTAGATGCTCGACGAAGATTGCCAAGTCGCCTGCAGCCCCGGCCGTTACGTTATCTCCGGAATCCGATATGAAGATGGGTGTCTCACTTAACGATTCAGCCATCTCTATAGTCTCCTCTATAGATCCAACATCAACCTCATAATGGAACTCTTCACGTAGCCTCCAATAATCCTCCGCGAGTCTACAAGCTTCATAGAGGGCTTTATCTTCGTATCTATCATTGGAGGCTGTAACTATAATGCTTGCAGAGGCATCTGGGCTGTCAGCCCACGCCATACCGACAAGTATAGATGAGCTTAGAATCCCCTCCATACCATCGATCTTCCTTAGCTGGCTGTAGAGACTTAAAGCTGGCTCAACATCTGTAACGACGAGCTCTCCTGGAAGCAGAACCGGCGGCTTAACCATGACGGATCTTGGTTTCAGTTTATTCCTTAAAGATTCTATTAGGAGCCTGGCTGCCCTAATTCTTGTCTCCTCAATATCTATATGCGGCGCCGTCCTATAAGCCGTTAAAATGTCAGCATTCTCCAGAAGCCTTGGGGAGATGTTGCCGTGCAGATCCAGGCTAGCCGATATTATTGGATCCTCGCCGACTGCCTCGCGCACCGCCTCAACCAAGTCGCTCTCTCCGTCTCCAATCTTCTCAATCTCCATTGCTCCATGAAGGATTAGGCAGACTCCATCAACCTTTCTCGCTTCACGTAATCCCCCAATCAGCTCGTCTCTCATCCTTATATATGCGTCATACTTGATCATCCCGGATGGGAGAGCCCTAGCGTAGATCGTTGGAATAATGTCGACTCCTGCATCAAGAAGGAACTTGGATACCTTGAGCTTTAGGAGATTCTCTCCCCTAATGATTTCGAAGTCTTCTAATCCGGTATGTATCGGGTTGAATGTGTTCGATTCATGGCTTATTCCGCCGAGGGCTATGCGTAACATAGGCATCAGCAAAGACTATTGTTTGCTGATGCTTAAAGTTTAAGTAGCTTAGCCACTGTTCCCCCTAGAGCTTCACGTTCATCTTCAAGCTTTGATCTCAGCAAAAGCCTTTTTAAATCGCTTCTCCACTTATTCGATTGGTTTTCGGTGTGTATTCCCGAATGCAACATTAAGGTGGATGTGTGCCTTAGGAGCAGGCTGATCCAGTTGTCCAGCAGAATCTTTAAGGATAGAAATAAGCTTTCACCGTATTATATTCCTAAGAAGCTTCCTTACAGGGAGGAGCAGCTCCGCATTCTACACTCAATCTACGACGTAATGATAAAGAATATTAAAAATGCATATCCGAGGTTTGTTCAGATAATAGGCCCAACCGGAACGGGAAAGACTTGTACGACTATAAGATTCGGAGAGCAGCTTGTTAGGTATGCGGAGAGAGAGGGCGTTAACCTGAAACATGTGTATGTGAACTGCAAGGTAGACGGGACGACGCGTTATGTTCTCTTCAGAAACCTTGTTAGAAAATTGACTTCTAAGATCTCGACGAGAAGCTTGAGCCCGGAGGAGATGATCCAGCAGCTCATCGAATACTTAAGATTAGAAGGCATCTTCGCCCTGTTAACTTTTGATGAGATAGACTACTTTGTTCAAATCAACCCTAAGGAGCATATAGTCTACGACTTAACCCGCGTTATGGAAACCAGTCCGGGAAAGCCGTCGCCTATAATCGGCGAGATATTCATCGCTAAGTCCTTACGTTGGCATAGCTTCCTCGATTCCAGAGAGAAATCTACTCTTGGAATTGGGGTGATAGAATTTCCGAGGTATACGAGTCTGCAAGTTAGAGAAATACTCTCAAATAGAGTTGAGGAAGCCTTTAATCCCGGAGTAGTTGATGAAGAAACATTGGATCTCGTAAGCGAAATCACGGCAAGCCCGCCCATTAATGGAGATATACGAGTAGGGCTAGATCTGCTGTATTATGCTGGAAACCTAGCTGAAAATAGGGGCTTTGACAGAGTTCTCCCGGATCATGTGAGGAAGGTCTACGGCGAGATAAGCCCGTCTATAACATCTGAGGATATAATGAGCCTAGACAGGAATGGCAAGATGATTCTATTGGCATTGGCGCGCAGCTTAAAGTCAAGTAAGTCGGCCTATATCGGCCTTCGAGAACTACGCAGAAGCTACGAAGTCGTCTGTGAAGAGTTTGGTTTTAAGCCTACCGAAAGGTTTGAGGAGGCCGTGCAGGATCTCATATATCGCGGAATCATAGACATGAAGTCCTTAATGGAGCTGGGAGTTTCAGGAGCATCCCTCACGGATCTCGAACAGTTTCTCAATAGCCTTATGGAGAGGCTGAAGAAGGAAGTAGTCAATGAGTAAGAGAAGAAATATATGGAGAGAACTTGAAGTCGGGTTTGGAGGCGGAAGTAAATTTAGAATCCTCCTCCACCTTGCACTTCATCCTAGAGAGGCACATACAAAATACTCGCTTGTTAGGGCTACGGGTTTAAGGACTCCTACCGTTGGAGAGTATCTTAAGACTCTCGTAGAGCTGGGATGGGTTAAGGAATATCCATTCACGCCCAGAACCTACCAGATAAACGCGGATCACGCCATTATTAGATGCTTCATAGATTTTTTGGAAAAGATCAAGAATATAAGGGGATCATCTAGTCGGTAGCTTATTCTAGCGTGGTCCCCCTCCCCCTAAACTTTCACAGACCGCTTAAATACGGCCCAATAAAAGTCTCTGGCGGATGAAGAGAGGCGAGGTGCTTGAGAAGACAGAGACAAGCTCAAAGTAACCGGGCAGTATCGGCTACCGTGGAAAAATGCATGAATCCTTGGAATAAGAAATGCTCAAACACCGACATAATTCTGTACATAATGTTCAATGGGAAGAGGTTGCCGATCTGCCATAAGTGCTGGGAAGAGATCTCATCCAAAAATATTGAATGGAGATATACTTAATGTCTGAAGATCTTGAATCGCTTGATGGGATAGGCTCTTCCATAGCTTCAAAGCTTAGAGCGGCTGGATATACAACTATAGAGGCACTAGCCGTCACTCCTCCAGGAGAGATCATGGAGAAGACAAACATAGGATTCAACACTATACTCAAGATACAGAAAGCCGCAAGAGACATGATAAGTGCGGATTTCAAAACAGCTAAGGAATTCTACGAGAAGAGAAAAAATATGAGAAGATGCACGACTGGAAGTAAGAGGCTTGATGAGGCTCTTGGAGGAGGAGTTGAGACCCAAGCTCTAACGGAGTTTATAGGCGAGTATGGATCTGGGAAAACTCAGCTGTGCCTCATGCTTTCGGTAACTGCACAGCTCCCCTTTGGGGAGGGAGGACTGAACGGAAACGTGGCCTTCATTGATACTGAAGGCACTTTCATGCCTGAACGCATATATCAGATCTCCTCTTCTAGAGGTATGGATCCCGAAGCCGTCGCAAATAACATTCTAGTTGCACGGGCTTACAATAGCAGTCATCAATGTCTGCTGATCGATAGACTCTTCACGCTTGTCCCCGAGAATAATATAAAGCTCGTGGTGATAGACAGTATGATTAGCCACTTCAGAGGAGAATATGTTGGCCGCGAGAATTTGGCGGAGAGACAGCAGAAGTTAAATCAGTATCTCCACAAGCTCATTCGCCTCTCCGAAGCTTACAATATCGCTGTTGTATTGACTAATCAGGTTCAAGCTAATCCAACAGCGTTCTTTGGAGATCCTAACGCTCCAGCCGGAGGAAACGTTATGGCTCATGCATGCACCCACAGAGTTTTCCTGCGGAAGGGTAGTAAGAACGTTAGGGTTGCGAGGGTTATAGATAGCCCATACTTGCCAGAGATTCCGGTTAGATTCAAGATCACGGAGAAGGGAATAGAAGACGTGGAGGAAGACTAGCTAAACCTTTACAATGTTGAAGCCTGAAGCCTTTCTAAGCCTGTTCATAACCGCTAAGCCGAGATGCCTCATCGGAACTCCCTCGGCAATTATCACATCAACCTTCTCCTCGTCGAACTCCCTCAGCAACCTGAAAAGCTTCCTCGCCATGCATGCTGGATCATTTCTGCTTCCTAGAGACTTCACCACGTCGGCTCTGTATAAATGCTTGGTCTCATCTGTGGATAATACGCCTACTCTCCTCCCATCGCAGCTATACTTATTCACTAATTCTTGAATCTTATCCGTTAAAGCCTCCATTCTCCCCTCAACAAGGATCAGTTTAGCCTTTGGAGCGTAATGCCTATGCTTCATGCCTGGAGAAGGCGGCCGTTCTATGTACACTTCTCTATCCGCCGTTACTGAAGGATGAAGCCTAAGATCCTTTATTACGCGTTTCAGATCCTCAAATGGGAATCCTCCAGGTCTAAGGATCTGAGGAGGCTTAGACGTCAAGTCTACGACTGTCGACTCTACACCTATCCGAGTAGGTCCGGCGTCTAGGATCATATCTATCCTTCCATTAAGGTCTTGTTTCACATGCTCAGCTGTCGTTGGGCTTGGTCTTCCAGCTAAGTTTGCGCTCGGCGCTGCTATCGGCACCTCTGACTCTCGGATTAAGGCGAGCGCAACCTTATGATTCGGCATCCTTACGGCCACGGTATCCAGCCCTCCCGTAGTCTCCCTTGGAACAGCCTCTGAAGCCTTCAGAATTATGGTCAACGGTCCGGGCCAAAGATGCATAAGCTCATCAATATTCTCCGGAACTTCCCTTGCCAGCTTATACACGTCCCTCTTATCTGATATATGAACTATTATGGGATTGTCTAGGGGTCTCCTTTTAGCCGCATATATTCCTCTAACGGCTTCAGGATTCAAGGCGTCAGCTCCAAGACCATAAACGGTCTCCGTTGGGAAGGCTACCAATCCGCCTTCACGTATTATCTTCGCTGCTGCTTTGATCTTATCTGCTTCGGGCCGTTCACTATCCACCTTAAGTATGATCGTTTGCTTCATGATGTTTCCTCTGCGTGAATGATTTTGCAGACCACACTTTTTACATTGCCCGGTCAGTTATGAAAGCTTTATCTCAAATCGTCTCCTCTTCTATAAGGGGCGCTCTCATGCATGACCTAAACTCTTTATTTAAACCTTCAGATTTCCCATTCATTGACAGGTATTTGAGCTTAGCGGATATTATGACAGACAGAGATCTAGCCGCTTTGGGGGATGCCTTCGTAAACTTTGTCTACTCACTTGCTCTCTCATTTAGGAAGGGCAAGCCCATAGGTAGCAAGCTGGATAACAGCACACTTGCGTCGGCTCTAAGGGAATCTGGCCTCAGAAAGATACTGCCTTCTAGAATAGATAGACATAGGCAGGCGAATGCTGCCGAGGCTCTCATAGTCTACGCGTGGATTTCCGGCCTCTTGTCTCTGAAGGAGATGCTTCGAATCCTTAATAGTTCAGAGAGACTTGAGGATTCTTGGAAGATCCTCCTTCAAAGAATAGCTGAGGGCATAAAGAAGATTTCGTAACCAATGGGAGCTTAAATCAAAGGGAGAAATGACTATTTTCTTCTCAAGTGCTTCCCTTCTCTTTCTCCCACTCCTTGAAGGCTTTATTTATTTCTTGACTGAGATCCTTTCCTTTTTGCCTCATCTTTTCAAGCGCTTCAATAAGTGCTTCCTCCGGTCTCTTTCCTTCCTTCGTTCGAATAAGGAGTATCGAGTTTGGGAATAGAGGATGAGGTACGTGGTAACCTGCAAACTCGACATTCTCATCTTCTAGTAGAGTGGATTCTAGAAGGTTGAGGATCGTATGGCCTTCTCCTTCAATCTCGAGCTTCAACTTCTGAGGAGTTCTTTGAAGTATTTTTAAGCGCATATTTATTCCCCATTTAGAGTGGTGCTCTTCCGTAATCTGATGCGGTCTTGCGTTTTTCAATACTTCCACAAGCCATACATTTAAGTATTCTCCGTTTGATTAGAAGATCTCCGCACTGCGAGCAAAAAGCATAGATTGCACCTAGATTATCCTCTTTCGTTGAGAGATGATAAGTGTTGTTTTTATTACTTATGACTTTTGCCCTGACTAGGTCTCCTATTCTAAAGGCGTCGTACATGTTATCAACGTATCGGCGGCTTACATCTGCTATGTGTATGACTCCCGTGAAGAATCCCGACAGAAATTTTCTTCCAATCCTTATTATGCGTATTGTTGCGTGGGAGTCTTGAACGTTCGTAACCCAGCCTATAACTATGCTGTTAACCTTTGGGACACTTATGTTGCGCGCCGCTGGATAGACTGAGATCTTCTTATTAGCGAAGTCTATGAGAACATAGCCTATCCTAGACGAGTATATGTATCCATCATCTACATATGTTCCAGAGTTTGGGATGAACTCTTCGATGACTCCGAGTTTCTCTCCGGGAACAACAAAGTGGCCGCTACTTCTAACCTCACTCATTGAATGAACACTTCTTGCAATCTTATGGATTTTCTCTAAAAATCCTCCTTCTAGCTTCCATATTAGTCTTGCTGTTTCTAGTCTTCGACGCGTGTTATTCTATATAGGTCGACTGGAACGCGATATCTTCTTTTCCTATGAAAGGGATATACTCTTCCTATGATTAGCTCCATCTCCTTCCTCCAGTCTATTCTGCCCATCATTTTAGGTATCTTTTCCTCTAGGAATCTTCTGACTGAATCGCTTCGTTTATGCAGGGAGTAAATAACATTGGAGACCTGTAGGGCTTTCCTTAGAAATTTTATGTCAACTCCCCTCCTCCACGAGCCAAAGGGAGGATTCATCAGCGTCGTGTCAAACTCTCCAACTATACATTCTATGTCTCCGGCTACTAGCTCCATCTTTGCATTCACCATCTCCGCGTTAAGAACCGCCGTCTTCACTGCTGACTTGTCTATGTCTATACCTAGGACCATTCTTGCTCCGAGTAAGGAGGCTGCTATGCCAAGTATTCCGGAGCCGCATCCCAGATCTACGACTCCTTTGCCCTCAATATCTCCATTCAGGAAGGCGGTGTATGCTATCTCAGCTGCGCTCTCAGCATCTATAGTGTAGGATTCCCATCTTAACTTTGGCTTCGGGTTCGGTTTTAATTGTGATAGCAGAATTGCCAAGTGTCTCTTTTTCATGAGGCTGCCTTGGCTCAAGGATGCTTTGAACTCTTTCGGGCTTAGATTATTCCTTCCTCTAAAAGTTTCTCCCATGATATTTCCCCAAGCATGACGTATGCTTCCTTCAGCGTTAGGACTGGCTGGCGGAAGGCTGACGCTTCATCTATTGAGATTCTTGGACATGCAGTATTTATGTATGCTTCGAATTCTTGGAAGTTTCTGAGTTTTTGATCCGTGATCTCGCGTAGGGAAATCAGATATGCCTTCTTTCTCATCTCTTCTATCTTCTTCTTAACCTTGAATGCTTCTTTGAGCCTCTTTTGTCCAGGCTTTAGACCTATTATGACCCCGTAGGTCTCGGCTTTTCTAGCCTCTTCTATCTCAGCCCATCGTCGCTTCAGTATTCTTTTGGCATCGCCGTTGAGAGAATAGGCTCTATCTTCAAATGGGTCAGCTGCCACAACTGGCTTCATAGTCGCTAGAGCTAGCCCAAGCGGATGGAAGCGTCCTCCACCAACGAAGAGAAACGCCTCAACATTCGAGGAGATCACCTTGGCGTTTATGTAGTTGCATCCTAAAACCTGTCCAGGATAAAGTATTTCTGAGGCTTTTCCCACATAGACTTCTTTACCAGCTGAGGATAGAATCCTTCTAGCCGCCTCTAGGTTTTCCACATGCTGAACTGTTGTGACGAGCCCTATTCTTCTCCAAGGCTTCAATAGGCCTATGGCTCTTCTGACAGCTTTTTCAACTGAGATCTTAGCGTGAGCTTCGAAGTATATCGTCGGAATATCCAGATCTTTAAGCATCATCGTGTGTCCATAATGAATTATCAGATCCGCGTTCAGCTCCCTAGCCTCAGCTAAAGCTACATCGCATGCTCCGTAGCAGGGCTCTCCGGAGATTATCACAGATGCTCCAGCACGCTCAACTATCGAAGCCAATCTTGCAGCTAGAGGTTTCAAGCCGTCTGGGAGCTGGAGGAGGACTACCTCAGCTCCTCTTTTTTTAATCTCTTCTCCGAGACGTTCCTCCTCGAGATCGAAAAGATCTCCACGCATAGAAAACTCCCATGAGGATGGATTAACATTCAATCAATAGGGTGGATGATTATAAATTTATAGGAGCTGACTGACTAGTTGGGTTTGCTTGGATGGGCGATATGCTAATGAGAATCTTCAGTTCTCTGTAGGTGTTCAATGATGCATGGCTCCTTTGATCTGGCTGAGAAGATCATGATTGATTATGCCCATAGAACTGGAGTTTTAGGCGATCGTAAGCCGAGACGATACCTTTGGACTGACTCCTTTGCTGTATGCAATTATCTTGGACTTTACCGGATAAGCGGGAATGAACGTTATATGCAGCTTGCACTTAAGCTCGTGGATCAAGTTCACTTCATTCTCGGCAGACATCGTGAAGATGACCCTAGACGAGGCTGGATAAGCGGGCTAAACGAGGAGGAGGGAAAGAGGCATCCAACACTCGGCGGCTTGAGGATCGGTAAGCGATTGCCTGAACGTGAACCAGACGAGCCATTTGACGAATCCCTAGAATGGGAGAGAGACGGCCAATACTATCACTACTTGACTAGATGGATGCATGCCTTAAACAGGGTAAGCCGGGAGACTAGAGATCCAATTTATAATTTATGGGCCGCTGAGCTCGCAAAGACTGCACATGCAGCATTTGTCTATGAGAGAGACGGGCAGAGACGCATCTATTGGAAGATGAGCATAGATCTAACTCGACCCCTTGTTGATTCTATGGGTCTGCATGATCCGCTTGATGGATTCGTCGTCTACAATGAGATTCAAGCGTCAGCGCCTAGGAATCCAGAATGGCCGAGTCTAACGCGGGAGATCAATGAGCTTCTAGAGATATGCATGAAGATGAATTTGGCAACTTATGACCCGCTTGGCATAGGGTGTCTCCTATGGAACTCATACTTCCTAGCGGAGATGCTTGTGAATGGACGTTTTAGACGAGCGGATCTGTTACTTAATGTATTGAATGATTCTCTGCTGAGCTTAGAGCTTTACTTGGCAACTGATCCCTTAAGGCTTTCAGCCAGTAATAGGCTTGCGTTTAGGGAACTAGGTCTATCCATAGGGTTTAAGGCTGTTAAAAAGCTCCAGCAACTTGTTAAGGAGTCGAATCTCTCCAGCCACGAGGAGATATGCTCACTGATTAGAAGCTTGACACACTACTCTTGGATAGGCGACGAGATTGAGAAGTTCTGGCTTAAACCAGAGAGTAGAGAGAGTTCTCTATGGAAGGAGCATCAAGACATAAATATGGTGATGCTGGCTACAAGTCTCATTCCTGACGGATTTCTATAGCGAAGATGGCTCATCAGATCTTTTTGTGGATGCATTACTAGGAATGGGAATAATAGATTATAGGTTTTGACGAATCGTTCGAGGATCAGATCTCACGAATAAACTTCCCACTTACTATTATTCCTTAAACTTTTCCGGAGAGATATAATCGCCGAATCTCTCTCTAGCCTCGATTAGACGCTTGCGCTGTTGACCGAGCACATCGAAGAGCTCTCTCGGTGTATCCGAGACTTTCTCTCTATAGAACTTCTCTGCCCGTTCGATCTTGGCCAGGTTCTCTGGGACACGTATTGTGAACTGCTTGATGTAGTCTTTCTTCTTATACTCCTTGTTCAGAACTTCCCTGAAGAGCCGGCGTAGATCCTCATACTCGGGGATGTAACCAGTCGGGGCTTTTATCGCTCCAGCCTCGTCGTGTACTCTTAGCTCCATCCATTTTATCCATACGTGCTTGTCTCTAGGCTCGTTTAGATACTCTCCTGTTTTGAGGTCGCGTAGGAAATAGTTGACTCCGAAGATTATCGGTCTTCTCTTTAGGTTTCTTCCAAACTTTAATAGGTTACGTATGTTCTGGCCTAGGGGGATTGAGATGAAATCTTGGATGCTCATCGCGTTGATTTCTGGCACTCCCTCTTTGTCGACCGTGGCGAAAGTTGTCTCCGTCTCAAGTGAAGCGCCGTAAGCGATTATGCCGTGTTCCCAGCTGAAGCTCTGCTGAACTGGAACATATGCTTTGGAGTCACGGCCTCCGTATATAATCCCACTGAGTTCAACACCCATGGGATTGTCTAATTCCGGATCACAATTTTTCAGAACCTTTAAGGAGACTGTATATCGGGCGTTTTTGTGAGCCGGTGGGATCTCGTTGCCGTTCTCATCCGTCTTCCCCTCCCACCACTCTCCAGAGAAGTTTATTCCACTCTTTGGAAGTTCACATCCCATACCGAGCCAGTAGGGCTTTCCATCCTTAACAAGGACATTTGAGAAGATAACCTCTCCGGGACTTGTGAGTACCTCGTAAAGTAACGGCATATCCCTAGCATTTATTCCTTGGAGAATCCCGAATATGCCGCATTCAACGTTCACCGCTCGAGCGACTGATCCTATGTTCCGTATATATGCGATATCATCTCCAAGTATTGTCTCTCCAGGAAGCATCGCCGTGGAGGTTTTTCCACAAGCGCTTGGAAAAGCTCCGGCAAAGTACGTTTTCCGACCTCCCGGCCCATGCACCCCCATAATCATCATGTGCTCTGCAAGCCAGCCTTCCTGATTAGCCTTCCTTATCGCGAGCCTGAAGGCGAGCTTCTTGAATCCCACGGAGTTACCTGCATACTGAGTGTTGACGCTGTAAATTGTGTTTTCAACATAGTCGATGTATATGCGCTTCTTATCGTAGTCTATGCTAGTCATGTTTTCGTCGAGTCTCCCAGCCGAGTGTAGGACGCGTAGAAAATCCTTTCTGGGGCTTGCTTCGCAGAACGCTTTGTAGCCGGGTCTAAAGAGCAGAGACTCCGAGTGGGCTACGTACCATGAATCTGTGCATTGCAGGCCGAGTACCGTGAAGATGGAGTTCAGCGGTCCGAGAGAAACAAACCGCACAATCATCGTCTTTCCTTTCATGGAGTTCCGGAGGAGACTTTTTATCTCCGCCAGTCCCGTATCTCTGTCGATCTGGTTTAGAACCTTGCTTAGAGTATCGCCTTTCGGCACAAGATATTTCGTGGCTTTTCTGTCTCGTCCTTGGTCGTGTATTCCGTCGAAGTGGACTGTATGGCCTGGAATCTTCAGCGGCTTCTCCTCGCCGGTTCTGATAGCTTGCTCTCTGATGTAGGCTATGTCCTCAGACGAGTCGCAACAAACGAAGATATCTTCTGGACTGCAGAGCTCGGCAGCCTCAGCTACGAATCTGTGAACTTCAGGATTTGGTATAGCTTCTAGCTTCTCGTAATCCTTATTGTTCATTCTGGAACGAAGTATCTCGAGGTATCTGTTCATTCTTTAATCCCTTGTTGTGGCGCTTTTTAGGCACATTAATGAGCCTAACCTTTCTAGAGAATCCCTGCCTTTATTTATTTTTTTCGGTTTTTTGTTACGATTTTCGTAACAATATACAAGTTTTTCCGTTAGAGCATCCTCGCTATTTAAAGATCCCTTAAATCTAATGAAAGGTTCATAACGATTACTTTAGGAAGCAACGCCATAATTTAGCCTAATACCTAAAGAGGCACCGGGTTTTGGAATAGTGTGAGAGCAGAGTGCGATACTAAGTAGGCTGAAGATTAAACCATTTCCTAATGAAGGGCCAGGCTCCCTTTTTATAGTAGCGATGACCGCCTTCACCTACGTATAATTCGCAACGTTCAGGAACACCAGCGATTTCATAGATATGTTTGAGCTTGCGGAAGGCTTCGTAGACATGTTCTATGGGAAAGATTTCATCGTGTTTTCCGGCGATGGCACAGAAGGGACGCGGAGCTATGAGGCCTGCAACATCGTACATTTCGCCGAGTCTCAGGATCCCGGGAATGTAATTGCAGTCGCAGTGGAAGATTGTTCCAATACTCCCTACGAATGTACAGAAGTAACAGCTGGGAACAGCGACTGTGATTCTTTCATCACAGGCCGCGGAGAACAGCGAGGTTGTTCCGCCTCCGGAGTTTCCGGTGATGGCAATACGCGTAGGATCTACGTCGGAACGTTTTGTAGCCCAGTCAATCAGTCTTGAAATATCCCATACTCGTTCACCGATGGGCGTTCGACCGGCTAGTAAGCAGTGTTTTAGTTCGGAACGACAGGAACTGACTGCTCCTTTCTCTTTTTCAGTTTCATCGATTGTCTCTCCGAATCCGCGAGCTGTCGGCGCGATTACGATATATCCTTCCCGTACTGCCTGCACTGCTATGTCTCGTTCGCCCTCCCGAATGGACCATTCGTCATGTTCGCTATATGTTATTCCTACGTAAAGGTCTGGATGGTTATGGCCGTGAGAGGTTAGCACGAGTGGAAGACGACCCTTACATTCTTTGGGCTTTAAGAGCCAGAATGGCAATGGCACGGTTGGTTCAACCCAGAGATACCACTTCTCACGGATATAATCTCCGAGATCAGTTGAGTATGCCCGTTCAGCTTTTGGAATATGCCCTTGAAGATCCTCCTCCATGCTGGTTAAACCTAAAGCCTCTCGCAGTTTCGGTCGAAAAGCTAATTGCCAAGCCTCGAATTCTTCTCTTGTTCTCGCACGAAACTCGAATTGACGCCGTATAGACTTGTATACTTCTCTAATATGCCTTTTATAATCAAATTTGGGAATTTTCTTAGCCAAGACGAATTCTCCCGATTCAGCCAGTAGCAATATTCCCTTTATCTGGATATTAATTCGCTTGATTCTTGAAGCAAGGTTGCTTATAGAGTTTCTTCTCGCATTTTTAGAGGCTTTACATGCCGTCATTTTGCTTCTGTAAATTGTGACTTCTCCATTACGCAATTCTTAAATCATCCATGGAAAGACTCAATTGTAGCCTTTCACGGAGATGCTGAGGTTTGGAGAGTAAAGGTTTTATAGATATATCTGCCGTGCTAGGAAGACTTGATAAGAGATGTTATGGCCAATTCATAGAACATCTTGGAAAATGCATATACGGCGGAGTATGGGTAGGCGAAGACTCGCCGATCCCCAATCTTAGGGGCTTCCGCCTAGATGTTTTAAGAGCAGTAAAGGAGCTGCAGCCCCGTATCATAAGATGGCCTGGAGGAAACTTTTCGTCAGGATATCACTGGCTCGACGGCGTCGGCCCTAGAGAGGAGAGACCGAGACGCTTAGATATGGCGTGGGGAGCGGAGGAGCCGAATATCTTCGGTACAGATGAGTTTCTAGAGTGGTGTAGACTCGTGAATGCTGAACCGTTCATTGTAGTAAATGCTGGGAATGGAACTCCGGAAGAAGCAGCTAGGTGGGTTGAGTATTGTAACTCTAGAACCGACACATACTATGCTTCTCTCCGACGTAGACACGGGCATCATGACCCGTATGGAGTTAAGATCTGGGGGATAGGAAATGAGCTATATGGCAGATGGCAGATAGGCTTCTGTCTGGATGGAGTTGAATGTGCAAGGAGAACGATAGAGTTTGCAAATGAGATGAGGAAGGTAGATCCCAACATCAAGCTCGTAGCTGTAGGCTGTGAGGATCCAGAATGGAACTTGGAGATGATTAAGAATGCCGGTGAATACTTCGATTATCTCTCTGTGCATATTTACATAAAAGGCGAAAGGCCATATAGAGAGCTGACAGCTGTCTCGCTGGATGTAGAAAGGAGACTTAAGAATATCTATGGGCTTATTCAATCAGCAAGGCAGAGATACAATATAGAAAGAGAGATACGGATAGCATTTGATGAGTGGAATGTGTGGCATCCGGAGGCTAAGGCTCCACTCCACGAGCAGATTACAAGCGTTGAGGATGCTGTTCTAACCGGAGGCATCCTGAATGCTCTTCATAGATTATGCGTGGCTGTGCCAATAGGTGGGTTCGCACAGACTGTTAACGTTCTACCCTTAATAATAGCCTTAGAAGATGGTGGAATAGTCTTGACACCGCAGTATCTGGTCTTCAAACTTTACAGCACAAACAGCGGGGACATCGTCCTAAAGACCGTTGTTGATACGGATCATTACGTATCCAGCGAATTGAGGGAGCCAGTTCCATTCATAGACCTTTCAGCAACGATCACAAAAGATGGAAAGACTGTATATCTGCATATCGTTAACAGGCATGAAACAGAAGATTCAGAGATGATGGTTTCATTCAGAGGGTTCAAGCCTAAGAAGGGTTCTCAACTATACGTTGCCGGAGAGAACATCCAAGACAAGAACACTCCTGAAGATCCCGGGAGAGTTAGGATACAAGAAGCAAAGGTTAAAGTGATAGAAGAGAAAGTACTGCTAAACCTCCCCGCCCACTCAATAAACATTATCAAAGTTTCAGGGAAACCCTCCATCTGCTTACCAATCTAATCAGAGAACCTTTAATTAGCGAAGATGCCTCTTTCGATTTATCAACTGAATAAGACCCAGCCGAGATATAATAAACATGACATAAATGGACGCGATACAATGGAAGATTGAATAATAAATAATCTAGCACTGCTTAGCCCTTGGGAGAGTAACGTTTCTTGGGCAGTCATAATCGCTTGAAATTCAGATTTGTAGATTGTAAGCATCTAATGCTATT
Source organism: Candidatus Bathyarchaeota archaeon (assembly GCA_021158305.1). Taxonomy (GTDB): domain Archaea; phylum Thermoproteota; class Bathyarchaeia; order Bathyarchaeales; family DTEX01; genus B63. The sequence goes on along the minus strand of JAGGUU010000190.1, from coordinate 472 downwards.
TCGCTGGGGCGTTTCCAGATAATCCGGTTACTAAACTGATCGTTAAGCCTTCGAATAACCTCCTGAAATGCTGGCCAGCCAAGGCCCGTAGCTGGATTAACGCCTTGCCAGTGCATATGGAAGATTACTACGGGTGAGCCGTTCTGTATGAGGCTGGCTATTCGTCCCTTCCCTTGAGGAGTCAGGTAGCGGTCTACATCAATCCAGCTTGGGGAATTCCGCCATGATGCTAAATAATCTTGAAGCGCTGAGGGAATATCGTAGCTTGCTCCTCGGCCGCTTCGAGCCTTAAGAATCGGCTTCAGGATGGACGAAGACTCATCTATAATGGCGAAGACTGGAACAGCGGGGTTTGGGAATTCTCCCTCATCGGCCAGCTTGGCTAAAGCCTTCCAGACGTTAGGGTTCATGTCTGCATGTGTGCCTGGAGTTGTTAAGCCAGTATACGTTACGCCTAGTTCTCTGCCTATCT
>JAGGUU010000157.1 GCA_021158305.1 Candidatus Bathyarchaeota archaeon | reverse complement strand
TCAAGGGAAAAAGACTAAGATATATGTAATATTCACTTCAACAGGGCTTGACCATAGAGGTTCATGGGATGCTTCTGATATTGAACGGAAAGTGATAAAAAATGAAGAGATACTCAGCGAGTTGGAGAAGAGATGTGAAGGAGTAGAATTTGTCGGGAAAGTTAACATCATTAAGGAGGAAGAAAAAGAACTAATAAGTAGATCTCATTACGGAATGACTGAGGAAGAAAGGAAACGTATTTCTGAAATCTATGAAGAATCAAGAAGAAGATACGAATCTGCCATTAAGGATGTAAGAAGATTAAGGGAAGATTTAGATGGAATACTTATCTTCGGCCCTCCCTCAGAGGAGCTGATATCAATTGGCCTGCCTATAATAGCTGTATTCCCCCTATGGGGAAGATGGATGGAAAATATATTCGAATTTAGTGATAAAGGAAAAAAGATCTTAACGTCATGCTTGCCTGTAGTGCGCGACAAAGATAGACGCGTCTTTTCGTCTAGGCTGGAGGATATAGCGGGAAAAATTAAATTAATTCAAGCCATTTCAAAAATGAAAGGATTAAGAGTGCTGGTTGTCACGGATAGGCCTGTTCTCGGCGAGTATGAACCTACACCGCGTCAAACCGGGTCAGATAGGGAAGGATATGAGAAAGTATATCTTAATAACTTAGAAGAAATATTCGGAGTAAAACTTGTGCCTATTCCGCAGGAAGAATTGTTTGAGGAAACGAATAAAACTGAAGAAAGAGAAGCTAGGAAAGTTGCGGAAAAGTGGATTAATGAAGCAGAAGGAATGAAGGATACTAATGAGGCTGAAGTGTTAAAATCAGCAAAGCTATATTTGGCTATGAAAAGGCTAATGAAAAAATATGAATGCGATGCAATAACAACTGAAGGATACGGCGTATTTGCAGATTATCATAAAGGCCCAATTCCATCTCAAGGCTTACCTTCCTCACAATTCTGCACAGACGGCATAGTAGCCACTTCTGAGACTCTAATAGATTCTTTAATCACTCAGCAATTAGGGCTTTACATAACTGGTAGGCCGAGCTTCAACGGAGATTACCTAATAGACCCACATAACAATATAGCCATAATCGGACACTGTGAATGTCCATTTAATCCTTACGGAGATGAAAGGAGATGCCCCTATATCATCAGAAACCTCCCGCGTTGGAAGAAGAATGAAGGCGGTGCCTGCGTACAAGTAAATCTACCAGTAGGCGAAACCGTCACAGTAGTCAAGATAAGTGTACATGATAAGAAGATATCCCTTTTCACGGGGAAAACAGTTTCAGGTAAAGAATTTTTCGACGAGTGGGATGATCTAGCATGCCGGACGAAAATAGCTATCAAAACTAATACCAAAGCACTAATTAAAAACCTAGATTCGAAAACGTTCGGGGATCACAGAGTGGTATTCTATGGCGACTTCAGAGAAAAATTTAAGGATTTAGCTACTCTGATCGGATTTGAAGTTATAGAAGAAGACATTGAAAAGTGAAAATGCTTCCTCCTCTCTTATTGCAATCTATGATGATCGGCAAGAGACATTATGTTTTCAAGAATGAAATGGGCATCTCCAAACTTAAAAAATAGTTTCAATGTCCTCAGCTATCAAAACATAGAGAATTACCATATCGTCTGGTTTTCGCCGGGCTCTAGATAGATTCTATTCGGTTGGGGGAACGGGCTTATTCCCATCATATATCGAAAAGACGCCATAGCGTAGTGCGGCCGGTTTAGAGTCGCGATTAACTATGCTGATCTTGTATTTTCCCCCATCTCTCGATTGGAAATATCGCGGGGGGAGGAGATGGATCATAAATTAGCTCGATATTCCCTAATCCTCCGGTTATGGGCGGAGAACTGACACTTATATTGGGATTGTAACTCGTTGCTTGTGACAGACTGGATATTAAGATAATGAAAGCCAGAATAGTGCCAAGATCCTTTTCTCCGCTATGCATGTTCACCTCATAGATCAATCTCGCCTCATTTGATTTAAAAAATCTTCATAATGCCCTTCAGGATAATTTAGTCTAAATTTTTCCTAGAGAGAATTATGATGGAAAGACTAAGGTTAAAATGATCCCATCACACAATTATGCATGGTATTGTTTGAGGGAATTTGCATGAATGTGATTGAGATAGTCTCTGATACTTTTAGGTGGGATTATCTTGGATGCTACGGCAAGGCATTCATCTCCAGATAATACTTTATATGCTGATCACCCTTATTTTCAGAATCGGGTTGTAAACTTGAATGCATCGAAGAAATATGATGTTATAGTTGTTGGAGGGGGAACTGGAGGCTTCTCAGCAGCCGTATCCGCCGCCCGCCTAGGCGTTAAGGTTCTACTCGTAGAGAGATACGGCTTTCTAGGCGGGACGATAACGGCTGGACTTGTAAATCCGTTCATGTCATTCCACGCCGGAAAACAGCAGATCATCGGAGGCATATTCCAAGAGGTAATTGATAGACTCGAGAAGATGGGAGGATACGACGCTAAAACCAGAGCATTCGATCCTGAAATAATGAAGTATATACTAGACAGGATCGTCCTGGAAGCCGGAGTAGACCTTCTACTACATACAGTATTCGTCAAAGCCTCAAAGAGGGGGAGCCGCGTGGAGGGCATAGTCCTACATAATAAGTCGGGATTCCACTCCGTATCAGCCGATATAATAATTGATGGAACGGGAGATGGAGACGTAGCGGTCAGCGCCGGAGCTCCATACGAGAAGGGGAGACCTAAAGATGGATTGATGCAGCCTATGACACTAAACTTCGATTTGGCCGGAGTCAGGCAGGATGAGATGCCTCCCAAGAGGGAGATTAATAGGGCCTATCGTGAAGCGAAGGACAGGGGCATAATAGCCTGTCCCCGTGAGGATGTCCTGTGGTTCCATACGGTCCATAGGGGGATCATACACTTCAATACTACGAGGATAATAAGGGTTGACGGGACTGAGGCTGAAGATCTAACGAAGGCTGAGATTGAGGGTAGAAGACAGATGTTTGAGATAGTAGATTGGCTAAAGAAGACGTTCCCAGCATTCAGGGACGCCTACATAGTTAGGTCTGGAGTTCAAGTAGGCGTCAGGGAGACTAGGAGGATAATCGGCGAGTATATAATGACGGCGGAGGATATAGTGCAGGCACACAAATTTCCAGACGGCATCTGCAGGGGTTCATATCCAATAGATATTCATAATCCGGCGGGTGAGGGAACCATAATGATGCCTCCGCCTCCTGGAGATTACTATGAGATACCGTATAGATGCTTGATCCCGCTTAGGGTGGAGAATCTCCTGATAGGATGCAGATGCATCTCAGCCACTCATGAGGCGCACGCAGCCATAAGGATAATCCCTATAATAATGGGCGTTGGGCAAGCGGCTGGGGCAGCTGCAGCCCTATGCATAAGACACAAGACTTCCCCAAGAGAGATTGATCCATCGCTTCTCAGAGAGACGCTTAGATCGCAGGGAGCGATACTCTAACTATTCGAAGTGTGGAACGTCAAGCAATATCTCGCCTTTCATTACTGCTTCATGCGCGATCAATCCTAGAATGGTCATGTCAACCCCTTTACAACATCTGTTGAAGGCTTCTCACCCTTCTCTATCGCCTCAACGAAGTCCTAAACGATATGGTATTCGCATGTGCCATGTCCACCTTTCCTCGCCTCCTCTGGAACACTCAATTGGAAATATTGCTGGGGTCTTCAATGGATTTCCCTTTCCGCGGCGCTTCACAGTTAAACAGGATCTTCATAGGCAAAGAGAAAATTTCGCTACACGACAAGTATCAACACAACATCTTTCGATTTTTTTGATTATACGGACAGAGACCCGACCAGTGGAACGGTATGGAGATACTTTGTGAATCCATACAACCGATAGCATATGTCTGAGCTCAGCAAAACTAATGGAGCGCGGCGGGAAAATAACTCACCCCTAAATCAAAAAAGAAATTGCGGTTCGAATAAATCGTCGAGAAAACAAAACAACTCCAAACATGCAGCATTAATTTCTATGCTTTTTGATTGTTTGGGTGAGGATGGATGCTGGTTTGGTGATGAGTGTTCCGGTCAGGGCTGATGAGAAGCCTATGTTTAGCAGGATGAAGGTTGCTGTTGCTGCTTTCATCAGTTGGATGGAATGTGTGGTTTCTGCGAGGATTATTGGGATTAGGAGCGGGAGCAGCAGGTAGATCCAGGCCTTTAGTATGCGGTGCTTCATTCTTCTGAAGCGTCTGATTTGGGATAGTGGCAGTCCGAGGTATACTGATCCTATTAGGGAGCTTGCTACGTAGCCAGCCGTGAATATGGCGGCTTCCGGGAATTGGCTGAAGCAGTGGTATGTGAATGATGATAAGTGGAGGATCATTATCAGCGGATATAAGAGGATCTTGAAGGCCGCCTTGACGATCGCATTCTTCCTTATGAAATCAGCAACGTTGGGGCTCCAAGAGTAATAGAAGCGATTGAATACCTCCATGAAGCATCTGCCAGCGAATGTTGAGAGCACCTCCCGATCCCTGAAGGATCTTAGGAAGTTAACTTCTGGGGAGAGTTCGGAGCCGAAGGTCGCCGTAGCTATTAGGCATCCTCCCTTCTTAACCGGATACTCAACCATATCGTATATCTTTGTGGATGTCTGATTGCCCTTTAGAAGCAGAACCGCGATGTATAGTTTTTCCGCATCGCTTGGGACGTCAACATCTAAGGTGAAATCCCTTACCTCCGCGATTTTACAACCATAGATGGGGATCTTCTTACGTGCTATGCTTGGATTCTTTGGATCGTTAATCTTGGCGACCAAGCCTATGTATCCATAATCTGCAGAAGTGAAGGAATAATTCAATGTTAGCTTAAACGTATATGTCTTCTCCGTTATCAGTTCAGTCCCACTCTCAGGCTCAACACCTACGATCCGAATATAATCTAAAAGCTCATATGTCTCCTCTTCTCCGATATCCTCAGCTATGAAGCCTACCATGTTCGCCTCAGCCTTAACCCACCACCTATCAAGTTTTGAATAATCTATTTTAGATGGTTTAGAAAGAGCGCTCCAACCTTTGAAATCAGCTTTGTAGCCTTCCTTGAGAGTTAAGATGAGGCTTCCATTATGATCGTATATCCCTATAGAGCCGTTTAAGGCATTGACCTCAAGGTCTCCCCCGGTCTCTACTATGAGATACTCGGTAGAGGTGGGCTCTATTCGAATTCTTCTCCCCCCTCTTGGATCTCTAACCTCTATTGGAGCCCCCTTGACGTAAACGGCAACATTATCAATCGTTAATTCTTTTTTGAAGGTTATACGTCCCCCTTTGAAGCTGCCACTGTTTACAATGTAAATGCCGATCTTTCCGTTTTGCATTCGAACCGTAAATACGAGCTTAACGCCCTTTGGAATTACTAATGTATCTCCAGGCCGTAATATTATTCCAGGGCGCACCCGATACTTTTTGCCGCCGCGAATAAGTTGCACTTTTGCCTCGGAGGGGTTGCGCTCGCCCCATTCCAAACCTCTGATATGATACTCCTGTATTTTGTATATATGATGCTCCGTGAATATTAAATGAGGGTAGACTATTGAATAGCTTTTAGCCAACAATTCTATCTTTTTCAGCAAGTCTGTGTTTCCGGAGGCTTTAGCCTCTCTCTCCTTCTCAAGAATGAAGTCTCTAAGTCTTGTTCCGCCGCACCGTCTCATGGTTTTAATGAAATCTTTGTAGACCTCATCGGGGTGAGATGCTACGTACTCATGACCATACAGATCTTGGACAAAGGCTACGACGGTTCCGGATAAATAGTTGCCGTGAACCATGTACTTGCTTATCGCCTCCCTTACGGCATTCTTTTTTCCCATCAGTATGTCTGTGTATTGGCGATGCATGCCCTTTTCCGTCTTGAAGAGATTTAAATTCGACAGCAAAAGCAAATGGGCGAAAAGATCAGCTGTTCCCTCTTCGAAAGCTACTTGTTCAGCATCCCATATATCTGTGCCCTCCGCAGGGGTGAATGGGGTTTCAACACTAGACTCAATAGTTGAGCCTCTAAGCACCCAGTTTACGTGGTGACCCCACTCATGGAGTATGCTTTCTTCAAAATCTGCTAATGCTTCACGGTCTCCTGAAAGGGCTTTTTCAAGATCATCTTTTTTGATTTCTATATGTGCTTTCCATCCCCACCATGTGGTTACATGTTGAGTTGAGGACCCATACTTTATGGTTACATCTGCTATCTTGTCAAGATCGGATGGTGAGACCCAAGACAGGAATGCTCTGACTCTATCTCTTAAACTCTGTATGTACTCCTTGTCTGTGGATAGAATGAACAATAAATGTTTGACTTTGACTTTCTTACTTATAGGACAGGTTCGCTTCACACCCGTCGCTGGATCTAACGCCTCTACCTTAACGTTTTTATCCCCAAGGGTTAGAATGGCCAATCCATCCCTGTTTGTCTTTACTGTCTTTATTAGAGCGTTGCTCTTCCACTCCAGCAGCCTAATCTCCACATTAGCAGCTGGCTTAGCCTCTGTAAGCAAGCCATGAGGGCCCTTAGCAAGCTTTACTGCTCTGATGAATGCCATGCGGGGTTGCAGTACATTAAGTTCCCGCTCGATGCTCTCCGTTCCAACATAAACCTTTAAGGTTTGAGTCGCTGGAAATGGAGGCTTACCGTATATTGAAAAGCGGGATAGATATTCCGCCGTGTTTATTGTTGGTGCAAGTAGCTTGAAACGGGCTACGCCGTTCTCATCCGTCAAAAGGGATGCAGCCGCCCCGCGTTTAATATCCTCTATCACTATTTGGAAGTTGCCAAGCCATTCGTTCGGATTCAGAATGATCACGTCTACTTCAACATTTCTTGCAGGCTTTCCATTCTCATCCACTCTTACGGTTACTTCAACAGCCTCTTTACTCTCAGCTACGACTTTGTCACTGGAGAGAGTTAAGCTGATGGATATCTTGGGTTTGCCAACGGAATACTCGATGAAGTCGAGGTCGAGGTACCAGTTCATCATCGAGCCCTCGCGATATTCAGGATTTTGAAGATACACGATCACAATGATTGACTTGACAACCATCCCTCTAAACTTGTCAGGCACAGTTATCGAGTGTTCTAGCTGCTCTCTTCCAGATCCGGCAATAACTATCTTAGAATCCGCATAATCGTCCCCAAAGTAATACTTCTTTTCCTCGCCCTTTTCGTTAACGCAGACGACCAAGATATCCATGATGAGATTTGTCCTCTTATAGGAGGAAAGCGTATAGTCGACTAGTAGGCTGAAGGATACTGTGGAGCCGGGGGTCAATATGCCAGGTTCCGGATGATTTTCCACTATCTTAACATCGTCGCCGCCCTTAACTATCGAGAGTGTTGGCTCAAGTCGGAAGTACACGCGGAATGCAACACCGTCAGGTTCAAGGTTCTTGAGGGATTGGGATGCATAACTGCTACTGAATAAGTGTATGGCGAAGTAGATGTAGTCTGGAGCCTTCTTCCGACGCTCATAATAATATTCGATTACATCCTCGACGTAACTTTTTGTGCTGGAGTGCTCAGTGCGAGCTATAGAGTTCCCAGGCAGAGGAAAAGAGACAGTTTGGTCCGTTCTCCATTTCTTATCATAGCCGCCGATAACTTGTAGATAAAGGGATCTCCAATCGCGGTCGGGGTTAAGAACCAGGTTGCTATAGCTCATTATGACAGGATAGCTTTTTTTACCGCTCACCTTCTGTGCTGAAACATTGAAAGTTACGAAAAATAATTGTTCTTGTTCTTCTAAAACTTGGATATCAGCCTCACCAGGCTGCGAGCTTGTAATCAGAACCTCGAAAGAATCTGCAGGAGAAACATCCACTTTAACGGTGTATTCAAATGTCTCTCCGGTTCTCGGATTGGTGCCCGTAAGCGAATACTCAAAATGCGTCCTTACCCCTACTTCTCGCCAATTAGAATCCTCTGTTTCCTTAAT
>JAGGUU010000056.1 GCA_021158305.1 Candidatus Bathyarchaeota archaeon | reverse complement strand
ATTTAAGAAGGGAGTTTCTTATGAGGCTGCAATTAAGCTGTGCTCCGCAATCGCCGCGGCGGAACACGGTGATGCTAGAAGAGCCTTAGATTTACTTCGAGTAGCAGCCGAATTAGCTGAAAGAGAAGGAAAAAGCATAATTTCTGAGGATCATGTATATCAGGCGCAGAAAAGAATTGAGCATGATCGTGTCGCTGAGACATTAAAGACTCTCCCCATACACTCAAAAATAGTTCTCTTGAGCGTATTCCTTATTTCAAAGCATAAAAGGAAGGGATTAATGACTGGAGATATCTATAATGTTTACTGTGAATTATGCGGAGAGATGAATATCAATCCACTTACACAAAGAAGAGTCAGCGGATTAATAAATGAGCTTGATGTAATGGGTCTTGTTAACTCTCGTGTTGTAAGTCTTGGTAGATATGGAAGGTCAAAAAAGACAACCTTAGGTGTTCCTTTCAAAGTAGTGCAAGAAGTTTTTCTTGAGGATGAAAGAATGCGAAACATGATAAATTACGTCCCAAAATACTTGAATTCTATACATTAAAAAGAGTTGTCAAAAGTCTGAAATGAAGTTTATTGGAAAGATTCTGAAACTCTGCAGATCTATTATAGGAGCTATGCCTGGATTAGGTGTATGTCCCATCTCTCTCTGATATTCTGTCTGCTCCTGCCATGCTCCAGAATTTACCACAGCCGTCCCTCTGTAAAAGCTATAACTCATCATATGAACATGCCCAGCATGAAAGATATCTGGTTCCTCCTCAATAACCAAATGATCCACGGGTTCCGATGCTATTAATGTTCTTAATCCATAAGTGGGCGCTAAGTGTCTGCATTGAAGAAGAAATCTCATAGCTTCATCCGGTCTTTCAAAAGTCATTCCTGGAATAGCAGATATAACATCATCTAAGCTTCGACCATGAGTAACTAGAACTTTGACTTTGTGAAGGCTCAGCATGCATGGATTACCAAGAAAATAATTTTCTCTAACCTCGTAGAGGGGCTCAGCATATTCTCTTGATAATACAGGCTGAGGTAAGGCTCTTCTGCATGCGTCATGATTTCCAGGTATAAGAATAACCTCTATGTACTCTGGGATTTCCTCTATTAGTTTGGCCGCAGCTTCGTATTGCTTGTAGATGTCATCTATCTCTAGTTCTCTAATTTGTTGCGGATATATTCCAACACCATCTACAATATCTCCAGCTATAATGATGTATTTCACGTGAGACGCTATCTCTCTAAGATATCTATTTCCGACTTCTCCTTTCAACCAAGAGAGAAATCTTCTGAAGGCTTTCTCTATGAACATCTTGCTTCCTACATGCATGTCTGATAGGAGCGCTACGTAAACAGGCAGGTTAGCTCTTCTCGGCTTTTTTAACGGCAGATCTGGAAAGATTATATCCTCAGCTATCAAAAGATTATTTTTTCTCTTAACCGCACAGATGCAGATCACTTGATCAAGCATTAATCTTTGCCCCTTACGGTAGAGATCTCGATTATATGATGGTACAAAAACAGTTGCATTCGCCTCTAAATCTTCAACGTACAGAAAAATTCCATTTGTAGATTCGCGTTTCTCCGCCAGCATGCATATAAATTTGACTTTTGAATTCGCTGGGGATCTTAAAGCTTGACTAATGCTTCCAGAATCTTTAGCATCCACCCTGCTTCTTAATATCTTCTTAATTTTGAGAAATCTATCCCGAAAATATTTGACGTAATTCTCGAGGGCGCCCGTTGTGCTTATGCTCTTAGCTGGATCCCTTATGATCTCTATCTCAGACTCGATCTCCTTAGCATAGGGTTTATAGCCGCCTTTTCCAGTAACAACGGCAGGTTTTCTCTCCTTTCGTATCTCTTTGACTTTCCTCTCGATAAGCTCAGGTTCTAAGAAAAGGGGCTTCTCAGATAGATTATTCACTTCTTCAATTATGCTTTTCACGAGAGCATCCAGATCTACTTTTTCAGAGGCGTCCTTTAGTATTTGAAAAGCCTCACTATCTATTTGATATCCTGCTTCGATTATGAAAGAGATAGCACGTTTCAGCTCGACGTCTCGTTTCAATTGTGATCCTTCTGACTTAGAGACTTCTAATAATTAGAATGGTGACGATATAATTTTTAACTCTAATACTCAATCTGAATGTACGTACATGTTTAAATTTTCCAATATTTTTTTATTTTGAATAAGAAATATACATTCTGGCGTATCTGGAATGGAATTACGTAAGGTTCAGAAGACCAGAGGTGGAACTTTTTTTGTCACACTTCCGAAAGATTGGGCCTTAAAGAATGGAATTAATCAGGGATCATTCGTATATGTCTCGGTTACTCCTAACGGCCGCCTCATAATTGATCCTCAATATAACTTGAGATCCCGTCCCTCAACAATAAAAATAAAGCCGAGTCCCTACCTACGCAGGGAAATAATAGGCAAGTATCTCCTAGGCTTCGACACAATCCACATAAGTGCCAAGGATAGGATCACAATAGAAGAAAGAGAGATAGTTAAGGAGACCGTTAGTAGGCTGATCGGATTAGAGATTATAGAAGAGGATCACGCAAATATAGTCATCCAATGCTTATTGCAGCCTGCCGCTCTCTCCCCGGAGAAGATTCTTCGACGTGAGTATCTAATATCTTCTGGAATGCTCCGAGATTCAGTAGTATCTCTTCTTCAAAGAGACGCGCAGCTTGCGAAGAGCGTCATCGCCAGAGATAATGAGGTAGACAGATTATATTTTTTGGCAGTTCGCACATTAAGGACAATAATTCAAAATCCACGTCTAAGTGAGAAAATCGGAATCTCCCCAATAGAGTGTCTAGATTATCGTTTAACAGCAAGTCTAATAGAATCTGTTGGAGATCAAGCTTCGCAGATTGCGGAGCATTCAATCTGGCTAAAAGAAGCCAGTATGCCTGAAAATATTATTACATCAATGAAAAGTCTACAGAGGCATGTCAGCGAAGCCTACCAGACCGCTGTAACAGCGTTCTTTTCACGTAGTGTTTCGCTTGCAGAATCCGTTCGTGATAAGAAAGAAGAAGTGAAAAAGCTTTGTGAAGAAGCTGAATCTGCATGCGCAACATTGAATGCCGAGACATATCAGAGAATAATTTCAGTAATTTCTTTGATGAATCGCGTCTATGATCACAGCGTAGATATATCCGATTTGACGATTCCTAAAATAGATAGAAAGATGCCTCAAGATTATAGGGAAAGCGATATGCTATTGTAGTTCTAACATTTCATCAGAAGAGTTCCCTCTCGCCAATTTTTCTATAAACTTTTCCACGGACTTTAATCGTCTGAAGCGGTTCATCTTCAGGTCCTTTCTCAGTCGTTCTTCTTTTAAGGGACTCGCCGCAAATTCCGTTAGGCAAAAGTCTTCTAGTTATGCACATAGCGTAACTACAGTTTCTTGGATCACAGGGTTCGCTGGTCCATCTGCACCACGCTGTCTTACCTCGAAATTCCAAGGCGTTTCTTCCACACCTAAACTTTGGGCATCTTGGAGAACATTTTCTCGGACTATTCAATCTAAACACAACCTGAAAGTACAGAATTGATCTGGATAGTGCATAATTCGTTCATTTACTCCCCTATTTGATAGGGAAATTAGTTATAAAATTTATCCTAAATTCTCCTTTAAATCTCTTATGGGCATATAAACATTGAGAAAGGTATTTCTAATAGGAGAAGGATACAATTCAACGGTAACCAGCTATTATTTGGGGGTTTTGAAGCACACAAATGAAATATCGAATTAACAAAGTTGAAGACGCACTTATCATTGTAGATGTTCAAAAAGACTTTTGCAGTGGAGGGGCTCTTCCAGTTCCTGAAGGAGAAAAGGTCGTTCCCATATTAAACAGATACATAGAAAAATTCTCTAAAGCCGGAGCTCTCATAGTGGCTACGAGAGACTGGCACCCTCCAAATCATATATCATTTAAAAGTCGCGGTGGAGCATGGCCTCCACATTGCATTCAAGGAACTCCCGGCGCAGAGTTTCATCCAGATCTTAATCTGCCAGCGAAAGTTGAAATAGTATCTAAGGCTTCATCTCCGGATAAAGAGGCATATTCAGGATTTGATGGGACCGATCTAGAAGAGAAACTGAGGAACGCTGGAGTTCGAAGGGTCTTTGTTGGAGGCCTCGCAACTGATTATTGCGTAAAAAGTACGGTGCTCGACGCTTTAAAATTGGGTTTTGAAACAATTCTTCTCTTAGACGCGATTAAGGGCGTTGATGTCAATCCCGGTGATAGTGAGAAAGCGATAAATGAGATGTTTAGAAAGGGTGCTAAAGGGGCTTCTCTAAGTGATTTCGAAGATTGCTAGCGTCGTGAAAGAGGTTGGGAGTTAACCTCACACCCATAATTGTAAGGAATATAATTCGATTAAGGGATATAAGTGGAAAATCACTTGCTGTAGATGCAAATAACGTTCTATACCAGTTTTTAGCCTTAATCCGTGCGAGGGATACTTCTCCACTAAAAGGTCCAGATGGATCGATAACTTCTCATCTTGTCGGGCTCCTCTATAGAACTACACATCTAGTCTCAAGATACCGTTTAACTCTAGTCTTCATTTTTGATGGGAAACCTCATCCTCTAAAGAAAGAAGAAATCGAGAAGAGGCGGAAGCTCAGAGAGAAGGCAGTTTTAGAGTGGATTGAAGCTATAAAAGAGGGAGATTATGTAAAGGCTTTCTCCAAGGCAGTAATGACTGGAACTCTGACGCGAAGAATGATTGAAGACGCCAAAAGGCTCCTCGACCTCTTAGGGGTACCCTGGGTTCAGGCTCCGGCAGAAGCCGAGGCTCAGGCAGCATACATGGCAATGAAGGGAGATGTGTGGGCTTCAAGCAGCCGAGACTATGACTCCCTACTCTTTGGAACTCCTAGGCTTATAAGATACTTAACAATAAGTGGAAGAGAATTTCTCCCTAGTAAGGGAATTTCCCGACCCTTAAAGCCTGAGCTTATAATCTTAGAAGATTTTCTTTCAAAGATAAAGATCACACGTGAACAGCTTATTGACCTAGCTATACTTATAGGGACAGATTTTAACCAGGGCATTAAGGGGATAGGACCCAAAAAAGCACTTAAACTTTTAAGGAAATACTCAAAAATAGAAAATCTTCCGAGGGAGATTAGAGATAAAGTTCCCTCGAATTACGAAGAGATTAGGAAGATCTTTCTTGAGCCGGAAGTGATAGATGAATATTCTCTTGGATATAAAGATCCTATGGAGAATGAGATTTATGAATTTCTCTGCGTTGAGAAAGGCTTTTCTAAGCAGCGTGTCAAGAAGGCAATTAGTCGAATGAAGTCGGCAATAAAGCAGATGCGACAACCCAATTTAGGCTTATGGATAAAAAATAATTCTAACTCTGGATGAAAAACGGATTCATTTGTTTATCCAATCTAGCGGAACTCAGCTTTCAGAAGCTTCAGCGACCGCTCTTGCTTCCGCGTATCTTCGACCCAGCCTCGTTATTCTTACCTTCAAGTGATCCCCTGGCTTCGTATTTGGAACGAAAGTAACTAAACCTTTAATTCTCGCTATGCCTTCTCCTCTTCTACTAAGCTCTTGAATATCAACTTCGTATTCTTCTCCTACTTCAACAGGCTTTGGCAATGGAGGTCTACTGCGGCTTCTTCCCCTTCTAACCCCTCTTCTATATTCCAATTCTCTTCCTCCTTTTCGGCCTAATTATATCAGTCATGAAGCACGGTCAGTTTGCCATATCTCCCAACGTTGAGCTGTATTTCTCCACGGAAAGTTTTAACGTAGCCATTTTCGATTCGCACAATATCGTCGGGATTCACCTGATCTATTTGTTCATTCCATAACACGAGCTTTATGGTTCCGGTTCCATCAGTTATTATTGCTTCAGCTACTTTGAATCTCTGGCCAGTGTACCTTGACTGTACCTCTCTAGGTTCAGATATCTCTAGCACTTTTGCTTCTACATCTACTCTTCTCATGCCTTGCCTCAAATCGCCAATCTTCAATTCTTCTCCTCCTTTCGCATAGTTACTCCGCGACGATAGTTCATGATTATGGGAGAAATACTATGGCGTGTCAAAGAGAGCATTCCCCTAAAAACTAGATTAGGGCGTACATCTATACACTCAACGGCTGTCGTTCGTTTATTAACCATATACTCTTCGTCCTAGTCGCGGAACTAACATCCAAGAAAACCAGATGAATCAGTACTTGCTGATTCTGATGTTTTCTCGGATGTTAATGATCATGAATTAACAAAGTTAAATATAAGGTTTATTATTCTCAGCGAAAATCCTAAAAGGTTTCTTCAATATTTTTTACTCTAATGAGGAGATGTAATATGTTCAAATTAGGACTTGTCACTTACAATCTTGCGAAGGACTGGGATATCCCCACAATTATTAAGATGTGCTCCGAGACAGGTTTCGAGGCTGTTGAGCTTCGAACGACGCACGCTCACGGCGTTGAACCATCAATTAGCAAGAAGCAGAGAAGCGCTGTTAGAAGAATATTTGAAGATTCTCCTGTTCGGTTATTGAGTCTTGGAACAACATGTGAGTATCACGCCGTCGAAAAAGAAGAGGTTAACCGAAACATAGAGTTGACTAAAGAGTTTATAGAGCTTGCATATGATGTTGGTGCTATAGGCGTCAAAGTGAGACCTAACGGTCTTCAGGTAGATAAGGGAATTCCGGTTGAACATACATTGAGACAGATAGGTGATTCTCTTCGTAAGTGTGGAGAGTATGCTGAGAACTATGGCGTGGAGATCTGGTTAGAAGTTCACGGCAAAGGAACGAGTAACCTTCGCTATATAAGAAAGATTATGGAGATTGCTGATCATGAGAATGTAGGAGTATGCTGGAACTCAAACATGACGGATATCGTTAATGGTTCAATAAAGGAATCATTCAATCTAGTTAAGGATTGGATACGATCCGTTCATATTCATGAACTTTACGACGAAAAATATCCATGGCACGAGCTCTTCGATCTGCTTAAGGCATCGGGTTATGACAGATACTGCTTAGCTGAGATCCCTGAGAGCAAAGAACCTAAGAGACTCATGAAATATTACTCTGCACTCTTTAGAGAAATGACGAAATAAAACGCTAAGGCTCTTACTTAAAAAATTGGAGCATGGGATGAGAATATAATGGAAGAGATAGGTGTACTTGTGGTGTCTTATGGTTCTAGAGGAGCAGCTCTCTTAGATTCATTGCTTAGAAGCAGAGAATACAAAGTAAATGCATACGTCGCAGATAGGCAGAAAAACCCATTCAATGTCAAAAATTCTAAAGAACATATTGTTATCCCATCTCTTGATCCCAACGAAATATGCAAGTTCGCCGCTAGGCATAAAGAAAAAATAGACTTCGCAGTTGTGGGACCGGAAAAACCGATAATCGCTGGACTAAGAGATCTTATGGAGAAGAAGCTCAGAATCCCGGTGATATGCCCAACGGAGAAATACGCTCTCGAAAAGAGTAAAGTAGCCCAGAGAATGCTCTTTCAAGAAGTAGTTCCAGAAGTTAATCCTAGATTCAAAGTTTTCGATCCAAAGGAATTCAAAAGTCTAAGCGAAGTAAAAAGGCATCTTTTCAAGTGGCTTGATGAGCTAGATAACAAGGTAGCTGTTAAGCCTGACATGCCAGCTGCAGGCAAGGGAGTCGGAGTATGGGGTGATCATTTTAACACCCGTGAAGAATTATATGAGCATTTCATGGCCAACTTTAAAGAGGGTAAAGTTATAGTAGAGGAAAAAATAGAAGGAGAAGAATCAAGCTTTCAAGCATTCTGTGATGGAAAGCATTTAGTTCCTCTTCCAGAAACCCGTGACTATAAGCGAGCCTTTGATGGTGACAAAGGACCAAATACTGGAGGTATGGGATCCTATAAGGATGTTGGATACTACTTGCCATTTATGGATGAGAACGATTGGGAGAAAGAGAAAAAAATAGTTGAGAGAATATTCAATAAACTCAGAGAGGGTGAATTCAACCCAGAAATTCGGGGAGTGCCGTTTTACGTTGCCTTCATTCACACGGCCCATGGACCTATGATCCTCGAGAACAATAGTAGACCTGGAGACCCTGAAATAATAAATCTCCTCCCGTTATTGAAAAGTGACTTTGTTGAAGTCTGCCTCCGGATGATTGAAGGGTCACTAACGCGAATTGATATTGAGGAAAAGGCATCAGTAGTTACGTATAAGGTTCCTCCAAGCTACGGTGGCTACGAGGAATTCTTCCCGGAAAAAGTTAGGCGCGAAGAGATTGGAACACCCATAATCTTGGATAAAGCTGAGAAGATTGCGTCGAAGTACGGAGACGATGTACGGATCTATCCTGGATCCATGGAAGTAAGAGAGAATAAAAAGTTTTATGCACTCAAATCCAGAACGGTCTGCACGGTGGGGATAGGCAACACTATCCAGGAAGCTCGAGAGATCTCCCTAGAGGTGCTGAGGGCCATAGAGGGCGGAGGATTATGGTACAGGACAGACATAGCCTCAAAGGAGCACATCTCAAAGAGCATAAAGCATATGAGAAAGCTTAGGAAAGACCGATAAAAATGGAAGAGGCAGTCTTCATAACAGATTGTGAAGGCCCGATCTCTAAGAATGATAATGCATTTGAGCTAGCAAGCCACTTTATACCTGATGGAGCACGTTTCTTCACTCTTATTAGCAAATACGACGATATACAAGCAGACATAGTTAAGAGACCCAACTATAAACCCGGAGACACTCTTAAGCTTATTCTGCCTTTTCTAAAGGCTTATGGAGCTACAAACAAGAGTATGAAGGCTTTTTCATCCCAGAACATACTTTTAGTTCCCGGAGCTGATGAAACATTGCGATTCGTTCTGGACATTATGCCCTCCTTTATTGTAAGCACAAGCTATGAGCATTACATATCTGCTCTATGCAGAGTGATAGGCTTTCCAGAAGAGAACGTATACTGCACAAGAGTAGATCTCGACAAGTATGTTCTTAGCGATGACGAGATCAAACGGCTGAGGGAGATAAGAAAAGAGATCTCTGAAATGCCCATGCTTGAGATTCCAGAAAATGCGACGAAGTTTGAAGATCTACCCATGGAAGTTCAGCGCTCAGTTAGAAGACTGGATGAGATCTTTTGGAATGAGATCTTACGGATGAAGGCTGGAAGAATCTTTAGGGAGGTCAATCCCATAGGAGGATACGAAAAGGCTAGAGCCGTAAAAGAGATAGTTGACAAAGCCGAGGTAGATTTGTCAAATGTCATATATTTCGGCGACAGTATAACGGATGTCGATCCATTCAGGATCATTCGAAAAGGTGGAGGGTTAGCGGTCTCATTTAATGGGAATCAGTACGCGATAAGGGAAGCTGAAATAGCGGTGATGTCACATAACACTATAATAATCTCCATCCTCGCCGATGTATTCAGGAAATTCGGAAAAGAAGAAGTTATACGCCTCGTAGAGGATTGGTCACTATCCCGTCTAGAAGGTCTCTGTGAACGATCTTTGCTGAAAAAACTATCTAGCCTCCCAGAGGATAAAGCTCCAAGGGTAGAAAGGATAACACCCGAAAACATGAGCCGTCTCATCCATGAAAGTAGCGAATTTAGAAAGACTGTAAGGGGAGAGGCCGTAGGGAGACTTGGATAGACAACATTGCGAAAACATGCCCATTAAGATCATTCGGTTTTCTGCATCTTGATGTTATTAGGATGAAGATCGTAGTGTTGGTTAGGCTTTTTGGCTGATTGAGACGCTAGACACCTAGTTCAGCTCGCTAGTTCACAACCCTTTTTATCTTCGTGGTTAATCTTCGTCCAGAAAAGGTAGGAGAACGTATGCATAATGAAGGCGCTCAGCAACAAGATCGCATTGAGCACAGTAGTTACAACATTGATAATTCTGGTTGTTTCCGTACTTCTCGCCGGAGTAGTCACAATGTATGCTGTTAACATCACATCGACGCGTACCCAGCAAGAAGATCTGAGACTCTCCAAACAAGTCGTGTGGGTTAATGTCACTGGTGATTATTCATATGCTGCCTTAACAATTGATAATGTTGGAGGAAGAGACGTAGTCATAGATAAGATTCAAGTGAGAGGAGTCGAAACCAGCTGGAGTAATGTCGCATATCTGAGACTTGACTCTCCAGTCAGCGGCTCATTACTGGCACCAAACTCTTCATATGCTAGTAGCTTGCCATCAACAGACTTTGAGTATGTCTCGGGAACGACTGGTGATTTCAGCACAGCCTCCAGCGATATACCACTAGCTTCAGGAGATACGCTAGTGATTTACATTAAAAACCCAGATAGCATAAGCTCAAGTGATATAGGCACAACCGTGGGCATAACAGTATTCACTGAGAGTGCTCAATACTACGTGGAGTGCAACGTACAAACAAGCGAAGAAGCCTCGTGATGAGATCCAGTAATGCTATTGAACTAGTGATACTGCGTTAAGAAAGGGATAAGACCTTCCTCTCCCCTTATTTTTTTGTACGGAAAGAATCTTCGCTTAGATCTCGGAGGGCTCGTTATTATTCTAGATTGAGGAGATCACGGTTATTAGGCCTAAGACTAAGCAAAGAATCCACATGTTAACTTTCCGGGCGATTCTGAGAAGCAAATCTATTGAGAGTATCCCTACGATAAAGGAGGCAAGACATCCTAAGATCGCCTCCACCAACCCAAGCGCAGGTAAGCCTTTCATAATATTTAGACCTATCTCCGCTACTAGAACAGCCGGGACACTCATGAGAAATGATATCTTGAGGGAAGATTCGGAGTCAAACTTTCTGAAAAGGAGGAAAGAGATCGTTATTCCAGAACGGGACACGCCTGGAAAGGCTGATAATCCCTGAATAACTCCAAGAAGCAAGCTATCCGTCACGGTGATATCATCTATGCTCCGCGTTCCAAGACTTCCCGCTTTTCTCTGAACTATGCCAGTAAATATTAATGCTGCTCCAATCAGCATAAAGAAGAGGTTTCCAAATCCGGCTGCTATCTTTGCAAGTCTAAAAACCGGGTAGCCAACTATCCCTGTAAATAAAGTTGAGAGTATAAGGAATGTTATTAGACGGTTCTCCTTCTTGCTTAAGGTTCTAAAGCTATATTTCGGCATCGCTTTTAAGAGGGTCCAGAAGGTTTTTCTAAAATATATTAGTGCGGAAATAAGGGTTCCGGTGTGCAAATAAACCGATATGCTTAATGCTTCAGCCTTGTCTATCCCAAGAAAAGAGACCATAAAGAGAACCAAGTTTCCTTGGCTCGAAATTGGAAGCCACTCAATGAATCCCTGAATTATGCCTAAAATTATGATCTCAAGCAACATCGCATTAACAGAAGTAGCCCTTGGATATAGATAAGTGAATCGCTTCCACAGATTGGGTTAACGAAAGACCTATAGGGATCGATATGGGAATTATGGTGAGATAATATGAAAAAAACATTCGTTAAGGTTCTGTATGCTCCAAAATTGGAGAATCCTGTGCTTGTCGCTGGTTTTCCTGGCATCGGAGAAGTAGGCGTAACCGTCACTAAGATGCTTGTTGAATTTTCGCAGGCAACTCTCTTCGGAAGCTTATTCTCACCTAACTTTCAAGACTTCGTCTTTATTGATAAGAATGGGGTCTGTCATCCTCCAAAATATGAGTTCTATGCTGCGAAGAGAGATCGAGACTTAATAATCTTGACTGGTAATGGCTCTCCATCTCCGGAAGACATCTATGGACATTTCGAAGTCTGCGGGACTATCTTGGATTTCGTTGAGAAAAATGGTTGTAGACTTATAATAGTAGTGGACGGCATCCCCGCATCCGCATTTGGTGACGGAATCTTTGTATCCGGTACTTCGGAAGATGTCATTTCTAAGTGTGTCGAGGTCGGAGCGACCATTTATAGCAATAAAATAGCTATTGGATTGCCAGGATTGCTTTTAGGCTTAGCTGAGAAGCGTGGATTAGAAGGAGTTTACCTGCTTGCTCCAGTCTCAAGCATAGAAAAAGATCGAAAAGCAGCATTCAAGGCTTATAAATTTCTCACGGCTCTTCTTAAAAAGTTCTCAGAAGATAATGTCGGATCGCATTCTTGAAGAGGCTTCCATTAAATAAAAAGGTGTCTTCACGATACGCTGGAGATGGTGAAGGGTTTGAGCCTAAATGAGATATTGTCTCGCATTAAGAGCTATTCCGAAGAGCTGGGGCTGGATTTGACGAAGCCAGAAGACCGATTTAAGTGGTTTCTAGCATCCATACTCTTCGCTAAGAGAATCTCAGCTGAGATTGCTAAGAAAACATTCCGTATATTTATGGATGAGAATCTAGTATCCCCTGATAAAATCATTGAAGCAGGATGGGATAGGCTCGTTGAGATTTTAGATTCCGGAGGATACGTGAGGTACGACTTCTCTACGGCCTCAAACCTATTAGAGATAATGAAGAAACTTAAGGAGAAATACGGAGATCTTGAGGCTCTTCATGAGGCGGCGGAGAATCCGAAGGATCTCGAGAAGCGTCTAATGAGTTTTAAGGGAGTGGGCCCAGTTTGTGTAAATATTTTCTTAAGAGAGTTGAGGGGAATATGGGAAAAGGCCAAGCCTGCTCCCTCGAGAATCGCTGTTAACGTGGCTGAGCGTATAGGGCTAAACGAGATAGAACCTTATGAATCATCCCTCGTAAGAGTGGGTCTTGAGTACTGTAAGAAACGAAGATGCCCGGAATGTCCGGTTAGGAAGTATTGTTCCTTGAAAAAGACAAGTTAAGAATCTCTAAGCACTTCTCGTCTATGATCCTCTAGCATCTCCTTGAATTGACGGTAAGCCATAAGCGCCTCCTTCTCCTCAGTCATCCTCAGATGTTCTTTCAAAATTTTAGAGTCAGCGTATGGAAGGCCTTCTATCCACTCAATCTTTAAATTTTCATAGTCGATTACCGGAATCATGTATTTCTCAAATATCTCTAGGGCGTTATGTGACATCCGCCCTTTCGTCACGATAACCTTAACTCCTCTCCTCGCAAGCTCTTCAGCCGTCGCAGCTCCCCCACCACTTGGATCCAAGAGTAGAACAGAGTCCCCCGCCTTTATTCCATAGAGCTTGAAGGCTTTCCACAATCCTTTATCAGTAAAGGATTCGATAGGCTTTAATAGTATAAGCCTCCCTCGGCTTTCGAGATTCCTAAGCCTCTGCATATCATTAAAGCGACGCTTGTATTCTTCAAGTTCCATGAAGTATTCCCTAGCTTTCGCTCTAGCCTTCTCTAGCTCCTCCATAAGAAGAATATATTCTCTTTCACGTCTTACCTCAAATGACTGCTTATTTTTGATCTCCTTGATCGTCTCCTTGAGCGTGAGTATTTCTTTCTCCAGTGTCTTTATGCGGGCTTTGAGCCTCAGATTCGTCTGTCGTAGGCGCTTCGTTCTTTCTCTTTCCCTAGCTAGCCTATTTTGGAGCTCCTCCACTAGGCTCTTTAGCTTCTCTTCTTTAGGTGTATATCTTCTCGTTACAGGCGGAGGCCTATATTTATCGCCTCCTTGAAGATGCTGAATGGCTCGTTTCATCGAGTATCCTCTAACCACTAAATCCTTTACATCCTCCGCTGAGACTTTTAAGGAGTCTTTCCTTACGTGAGCATCTATATGCTTGAATTTCTTCTCATAATGCTTGTACGCTTTTACCGCCGCGGCTAATGCATCAGCTTCATGAGCATTCTCTAACTTGAGACCGTAGAGACTTGCATAGTCCCTCGCTATTTGGCGCTTCTCATCCGCTCCCATTGATATGGGAGGAGCAAAAAGAACGGCGTTAAGCTTGTGTGATAGCTGTTCAAGCATCCCGGATGGCGGTGAAACATCACTCGAAATTATTGTGGGTTCTCCCAACTCCGAGATTGCCTTAACAATCTCAGAGATGCTCCATCCTCGTCTGCTCTTAACTAGAATGGGCTTTCCATCTAATGATAAAACAGCTAAACCAACTGTTACTCCGGGATCAACCCCTACTATAAGTCTTTTCATTTCCATTCTCCTAAACCATCAACCCAAATATAGAAGTTTCATGCCCCCATATCCACCTATCCCTTATTGAGCCTCTTTATGCTCTCTAAGGCTTCGTTGATATCTCTTTTCACATTAAATCTCTTCTTAAAGAAGGTCAGTATGTTTTTCACGTCTCTCTTCAGGAGAGCCTCAGCATTCGGATGATCCACAGTGACGAACTGAGGCCAATCAATAATTAATATGTGAAAGTCTGGGTTTAAGACTACATTGAACTCGCTTAGATCCGCATGTATGACTCCTGCCTTCTTATATGCTATCCTCACATTCTCAAGGATCTCATCTAAAACTGCATCTGGGTTTGGAACTTCAGGAACACGATAAAGCTCAGCTCCCTCTATAAAGCCCATTACAACCACATGTCTATTATGCCCTATCGGTTCAGGAACTGAAACTCCCTCTGGGTAGACCATCTTTAAGGCTTCAAACTCTCTCTCAGCGGCTAGGCGTGACTGATAAAGCCACGAGATATGCCTTCGATCAGCAATGTATCCTCTTAGCCTTCGCGTTTGACGAAAGCTTATTCGTCCTAGCCGATGAAACTTAACGGCCACTCTTCTTCCATTCGGCGTTAAGGCGTCGAAAACATCAGATTCCTTCCCAACTCCGAGAGGCTTCCCGAAAGCCTCGATCACGTTTGCCTTCACAAGGGCATTCATCGCTAGACAGTCATATCCAGCCGTGCTCAAGGCATAACCAATATATGACCCAACCCATCTATAGATGAGTCCAAACTTGCTGAGTCTATCAAGCCTGTATTTTATTTGCTTCCTTGAGAAACCGCTCAGCCTTAAAATGTCATCCTCTGGCACATATCTGTGCCGGCTCATATCTACCTCAATTATCATTAGAACTCGGAAGTCTTCAGGCTCTAGCTGGCTTAGAGTCTTTACTGCTATATCGACGGATGACATATCTCTAAAGAAAAGATGATCGTAGACCTATAAGAATCATTGTCTCATTTTATCAGAATATGAAATTGGCAACGTCTTCGACATCGCATACGTAGCAGTCTGCAAGATTAAGAAGCGGATAGACGCTACGTTAGGGAAAGCCTGAGGAAACTTTTCGAAAAAGCCTCATCTATCTGGATCTTCAGATGTAATCTTAAATATTCTTTTGAGAATTAAAGAATCGACCTTAAATTGCTGGATGGTCAGTATTGCCGATAGACAGAATGATCGAGAAAGCTTACGAGCTTGTACAAAAGAAGAGGATAGAGCGTGTAGGCGATGGAGTTTATAATGTTGTAGGGGAGCACGGCACATACCTCGTAGCGCAGAGAATTGATGGAACTTTCAGTTGCACGTGTCCCGGCTTCGTAAAGAGAGGGAGGTGCTCACATTTGTTGGCAGTACTGTTGCTTCATGATCCCTTGCTCTTAAGGAGCGTGGAGAGACAAATAAGCAAGTCCTTAGGAAATAAAAAGTCGAAACGGAGAAAAGCCTAGGAACTAAACGTTTAATAGGCTTCTCTTCATCTATCAAGAAAGCCAACTTTACTGTTAGTGTTTGGGGAACCGTTATGTCGCGTAAGAGAACTTCGCTTGAAAGGTATAGGCTGAAAAAGATACTTGAAAATCTGGCGTCTAAGGAGGGGCGGGGAACCGAGCTTATCTCGTTGTATGTCCCTCCTGGAAGGCAGATAAGTGAAGTAGTCTCCATGCTCAAGGAGGAGTGGGGAACAGCCTCAAATATAAAGTCTAACACGACGCGCAAAAACGTTCAAGACGCAATCGTCAAAGTTATCCAGAGACTAAAATTATTCAAGACTGTTCCTGAAAATGGTCTCATCATATTCTGTGGGGCAATTCCGCAGAATGGTCCTGGAAGCGAGAAGATTGAAGGACCATATGTGATAGTTCCGCCTGAACCCATAAAGGTCTATTTATACAGGTGCGATTCGAAGTTTCATCTTGATTTTCTCATGGAGATGCTCAAGGAAACGGAGACTTATGGGATTCTCCTTCTAGACTCGAGTGAAGCTACCTTTGCCACCCTCACGGGGCGACGCCTAGAAGTTGTCCAAGAAATAACCTCTGGAATTCCTGGAAAGCACCGTGCTGGAGGCCAATCGGCTAGAAGGTTCGAACGGTTACGTGAGATGCGCCTCATTGATTTTTTCAAGAGGATTGGAAATCATGCAAACGAGATATTCCTACCTATTCCGAATCTTAAAGGAATAATTATTGGCGGTCCAGGCCCCACAAAGCTGGATTTCATGAAGGGGCAGTATTTAGATTATCGATTAAAAGAGAAAATAATCGCGACTGTTGATACCGCGTATACGGGTGAGCAGGGAGTTAAAGAGATCGTTGAGAAAGCGCCAGAGATAATAAAGAACGTTAGATATGTTGAGGAAAAACGCATAATCCAGAGATTCCTTTACGAGATCGGTCATGATACGGGAATGGCGACTTATGGGGAAAAAGAAGTTAGAAGGGCTCTTGAAAGCGGGCTCATCGAGACTCTTTTAATCTCGGAGAAACTCGACAAAATACGCGTAAAGATTGAATGTACATCATGCGGATACGCATATTATCAGACCCTGAGGAGCCGAGAAGTTCAAGTATTAGAGCAGAATATTAGTAATGCTCTTTGTCCTAGATGTCGTGTTGCAGCCTTACAGATTGCTGAGAAGAAGGAGGTAATTGAAGAGCTCGCTGAACTGGCCGAGAAGGCTGGTGCAAACGTCGAGGTACTCTCAGCGGAGACTGAGGAGGGCGAGATGCTCCTGAAATCTTTCGGAGGAGTAGCTGCGATTCTGAGATATAAGCTTCAGGGTTAACGATTACTTCGATAAACATTTTTCTTAGTCCATTTAAATAATAAATCTGAAATTAACGCCGCTCATGGAGGAGAAGGAATTGTCGGACAATGAGCTTGCAGCTATAAGGCGAAAGAAGATCATGGAAATGATGAGGCTTCTTAAGAAGAGGGAAGAGGAAAAGGAGAAGGGAGGAGAAATGGATCCTCAAAAAGTTCTTGATAAGTTTCTCGTTGGAAGGGCATGGGAAGTTTTAAACGCGGCTAGAGCTCAGTATCCCCAGGTAGCCAAATACGTTGAGAGTCTACTCCTAAGGCTTATAATGGAGGGTAAGATCAGAAGTAAGATCTCTGGGGAAGATCTCTACTGGCTCTTTCGTAGACTGGGAGTTAGAGTGAGACTTAAGACAAGTATCAGAATTCTTGAGCATGGTAAATTGAAGAGTATTGGAGAGAAGATAAGAGAGCAGGACTTTTCTTAGAAATCACTCTGTTTTTCTATCAATGCATCGGAACAATTATATCTATGTATTTAAGTTTTGTTGAATGTATATCATGAATTATGGAGGAAAGACGCAGTTGAGGATCGAGCACCGCCAAGTATCATAGCCCTTGCGGGCCTTCTTGGATATTCTTCGTCACATCGTTTAAAAAACAGACTTTCTTGTGAAAGAAGATATAGAATTTCAGGGGTGAAGAAGTATGGCTGGAAGAGAGAGCATAGTCTATAAGCCCAAGCTTAAGGAGAAGAGATGGAATCCGAAAGATGAGCCGCTGTTATTCAAGAAGTGGCAGGAAGAGAAGATATATGAGTTTAGGAAGGAGAGTAAGAAGCCTGTCTTTAGCATAGACACTCCGCCTCCCTATGTTAATACGCCGATTCATATAGGACAGGCATACACGTATGTTTGGATGGATATCTTCGCAAGATACAAGCGAATGACAGGATACAATGTTCTCTTCCCTATCGGGCTTGACAAGAATGGTCTACCTGTTGAGGTTCAAGCTGAGAAGGTTTTTGGGATCTCGATGCGTGAGACTCCGAGAGAGGAATTCATCGAGAAGTGTAGACAGATATTGGAGGAAAGCGGAGAGCAATCCATAGAGACTTTCAAAAGACTCGGGTTAAGCTGCAACTCTTGGGTTCTAGAACACAAAATCGGCGGAAGATACGAGACGGATGACCCAGAATATCGGCGACTGACTCAAGAGACGTTCATTGAGCTCTGGAAGAAGGGACTGATATATGAGGATGAGAAGACTACCAATTATTGTCCAGTCTGCGGAACAACCATCTCCGACGCCGAAGTCGAATATGAAGAGGAAGAGACAAGCCTAAACTATATAAAGTTTAAGGTGAAGGAGTCTGGAGAAGAGATTCTAATAGCGACCACGAGACCTGAACTTCTCTGCACCTGCAGACTCGTGATATTTAATCCGGAGGATGAGCGGTACCAGCACTTGAAAGGGAAACATGCTATAGTTCCATTCTATGGCCATGAAGTTCCAATAAAACCTCACCCCTACGCGAAGCCGGATTTCGGAACAGGTCTCGTGATGATCTGTAGCTTTGGTGACTATAGCGACGTGAGAATTCTAAGAGAGCTCAATATTAAGCCAATATATGCGATTGACGAGGAAGGAAGAATGAACAAGAATGCGGGAAAGTATCAGGGTCTGAAGGTTGAGGAGGCTAGGAGAAGGATAATAGATGATCTTAAAGCTGCAGGTCTGCTTGTTAAGTCTGAGATAATCAAGCAGAGGAGACCGATCTGCTGGAGATCGAAGAATCCGATAGAATTCGTTCCAATGAAGGAGTATTACCTTAAGCAAGTCGAATTCAAGAATGAGCTCCTCAAATTAGCGGATGAAATGAGATTCTTTGCTCCGGAAAGCAAGCAGATACTAATAGACTGGATAAATTCCATAGGAATAGATTGGGTTCTCTCAAGAAGGAGATTTTATGGAACGGAGATTCCACTATGGTATTGTGAAGAATGCGGCTACATCTATGTTCCGAACCCGGGAAGATACTATCAGCCATGGAAGGAGAAGCCTCCAATAGAGAAATGTCCAAGATGCGGGTCGACAAGGTTCAGAGGTGAAGAGCGAACATTCGATACATGGTTCGATTCTTCCACATCCGAGGTTTACATCCTAGGATACCTCTGGGACAAGGAATTTTTCAAGAAGAACTTTCCATGCAGTCTACGTCCTCAAGGAAAAGAGATTGTTCGGAACTGGCTTTACTTCACAATGCTGAAGGCCTACCTACTCTTTAAGAAGGCGCCCTTCAGGAATGTTTGGATTCATATGCACGTTGTAGACGAGGAGGGTAGAAAGATAAGCAAGAGCAGGCCAGAGACGTGGATAGACCCGCAAGAGGTCATCAGAAGATTTGGGGCTGAAGCCTTCAGAATATGGGCTGGACTTGAAGGAAACATAACTAAGGGAGATATTAGATGCTCTTTTGAAAGGATTAAGGGCACATCGAGGTTCTTGACGAAGCTCTGGAATATAGCGAGGTTCATATCCTCCTTCCCACAAGACTTCGAAGATCACGAACTAGCTGCTCTCGATCGGATGATTCTCGGATTGTTAAATAACTTAATAAGTGAATGCAAAAGAGGCTATGAGGACATGAACGTGTTCGCGGTCGCCACAGCTATAAGAAAATTCACATGGAATATCTTTGCTGATCACTATATTGAGGCAGTTAAGTCAAGAGCGTATAATCATGAGGGTGTCTTTGACCCTAAGCTTCAGAGAGGAGCATGGTACACGCTTCACGCTGTTCTTAAGACTCTGCTGAAGCTTCTAGCTCCGATAACGCCATTCATAACTGAGAAGATCTGGCTTGAGGTATACTCAAAAGAAAGTATTCATCTTCAAAAGTTCCCGGAGAGGCGAGTTGAGTGGGAAAGTGATATGGTCAAGCTGCTTGATAGATTCATGGAGTTCAATAATGCGGTTTGGAAGTACAAGAAGAGCAGGGGAGTGGCGCTGAGCCAAGAGATGCCTGCACGGCGTGTTTACGCTCCACCAGAATTGAAGCCGCTGAAGGACGACTTGATGGTGATGCATAGAATAAGGGATCTGCGCTTCCAGACTCCAGAAAAAGAGGCAGTTAAGATATCTGAGGGTGTTTTTGTCGAGGAATGATCTTCTTAGAGCCCTCTATCCCCCCATAAATAGGCTTAGGTCAGCTTGCTTCTTAGACTCGCCTATCTTAATCTTCTCACCTATAGAGATCCGCATGCTATACCTCGCAGATGCTGTACGTATTCCCGTCTTCTCCTCTATCATCTTCGCCTCTTTAGATGGAGGGCTCAGTAACATCTGCATTCCAAAATGCGTGATTACGAGAAGATCTGGCTTAGCTTCCTCAGCTATTCTAGCCGCATCTTCGGTGGTCATGTGACCCTTCCACGGCTTTCCCGCAGGCCTCAAAACCGATAATATCAGAAGCTTCACGCCCTTAAAGAAGGCTCCGAGATCCTCAAAGTATTCGGAGTCTGGAAGATATCCAATTGATCCGGCATCTGAGGTTTCAAGACGAAACCCAACTGTGTCTGGATCTGTATGTATAGCCTTTATAATCTCAATCTTGAAGTCGCCTATATTGAATTTTGTTCCATCTTTAGCTTCAATCACTCTCTCTGGGAGGCCTATGTGATATCTTGTGATCGCTTTGTCGCATATCTCGTTTCCTTCTATAACGCTACGGGATGCAGCTAGAGTTCCCCTTTTATTCTTTCCTCCTCTGGTCATAGCTTCTATTAAGAGACAAGCATCATTTGTATGGTCTAGATGTGAATGAGAAATGAATAGGGCATTTATCTTCTGTGGATCTAACTTTTGCTCAAGAGAATAGATCAACGCTCCAGGTCCCGGATCGATGTGCATATTCGTCTTTTCCGATATTATGCGTATCCCTCCGGTTTTTGCTCTTTGAGTTATCATTGCAAATCGGCCGCCACCAGTTCCTAAGAATATTATCTCAACCACAGCCATCGCCTTTACTTATGTTATTCTCAACGCAGAAAAATGCATGGTTCAAGTTAAATCTTTAAGCCGTCGAAAAACGATCGTGCAAGGACGAAAAGAGACTATATATACCTTATAGAGGATCATTTTCTATGGTGTTCCCATCTTGAAGGTTGTATTAAGGATTGGAGGCTCGGTTATTGCATCTCCGCCGAATCCGCAACTCATGAATAGATATGTTGAGATTATTAGAAGACTGCTGGACGAGAAGCATCAAGTTGCCGTTGTAGTCGGCGGCGGGAAACCAGCAAGAGAGTTTATTCAATTAGCAAAGAAGATGGGCTTGGAAGAACGTGAACAAGATGAAGTGGCTATATCGGCTTCGAGGATAATGGCCCAGCTGGTGGCGATGAAGCTAGGAGGCTACGAATGGAAAGATATTCCTAAGTCATTATCGGATGCTGTTGCGGCTCTTAGAGAGAGAGGCGTCGTGGTAATGGGTGGACTTAAGCCCGGAATGACAACGGATGCTGTTGCGGCTCTTGTAGCCTCAGAGATTGATGCTGACTTAATAATAAAGGCTACGAATCAGAATGGAGTCTACACGAAGGATCCTGAAAAATATGCTGATGCTGAGAAGGTCGATGAAATCACGTTTGAAGACTTAAGTAAGTTGCTCGAGAGAGATAAGCATGTGGCTGGGATACATCAGATAATTGATCCTGAAGCAGTTCGAGTATTGAAAAAGAAGCGTATAAGAATGCTTGTTGTCAACGGCTTCAATCCTCAAAATGTCGTTGCGGCCTTGAAGGGAGAAAGGATTGGAACGATTATAAAATAGCGTCTCAAATATTCGCTAGGGTCTTCTTTGCATGACTAAATGTCCGCCTAGCTAAATCTGATAATCTGCTGTTGTTATATTCTGATATGACGCTCTCAACCCTGTCATTTAATGGGGCAATCCACTTTTCTGGTAATCTTGCAGCTCCAAGCATAACTCCGACTATTGAGCCGACTGTTGCACCGTTACAGTCTGTGTCCCATCCTCCCATGACACTTATTGTTATGCTCTTCTCGAAGTCTCCCTCTCCATAGAGTAACCCCAGAATGACAAGTGCAGTATTATTGATTACATGAATAGGATGATAGGCACCATACTTATCATTTATCTTAGCCCACGTCTCCCTCCAGTCACTATATTTCTTTCTCCACGCGACAACGTCTCTGACAGCTTCTGATAGTCTAGAATTGGCGGGAATCTCAGACAGACCTATGGATATAATCTCGTAGATATCGTTCGTAGCGAACGCGGCGCTGATCATAGCACTTATGAACATTTCGCCGTATATGCCATTCTTGACGTGAGATAGTCTCGCATCCCTAAATGCGAGTTCAGCTCCATACTCAGGCATTCCCGGGGTCACGTATCCCCATGTATCAGCCCGTATCCGAGCTCCAATCCATTCCCTATAGGGATTCATATGCGTGGCTGTTTTCGGAGGAGAAAGTCCATCGGCAAGATTTTTGTAGGCAACTCGCTCAGCGGTGTATACCCGCAGAAATGGAAGATTACTTAACCACGCTCGGCCTATATCTTCAGTTGTAAACTCGAATCCATACGTTTCGAGTATGTGAAGGTTCAGAATTGTATAGTCTATATCGTCATCTCTTACCATGCGATCTATGTTACCTCTAAGAAGTTCGGTTTGGGATATTCTATTCTTAAGCCAGCTTTCAGCGTCTTCTGGAAGTTCACGTAGCGGCGGAAAATAGTCACTAAGCGGGTATGCGTCAGCGGCTTTCAGCCACCTTTCTATATGTTCTCGACGAAGGCCCTCAGCTGGTTTTCCAAGGAGACAACCTGCACATCGGCCGAGCCATCCGCCGTAAATCTTGTCGAGAATCTCGCTGTCTGACATTCTCACAGATAGTCTCCTCGGCCCCCTAGGTCTTTCCTTACGGATCTCATCTAAGATTGAAGGTTCATTGTATGGAAAGTCCGGTGTAGGATTAAGGGTGCTAAGTCTCTCCATTAAATCCATTAATTGTGAAACGTCTTTCTCCTTAATTTTCGCTAGAGCTGACTTGACTTCAGAAACATCGCAACCTTCCTCTCTCCTCTGCTTCACCTCAAATAAAACAAGCCTCTCAAGCTCATCATAGCTCATCAAAGAAATCACCCATAATAATATCTCGCAGAAGCCTAAAAACTTAAGGGAATAATAACCAGCATCATGCCGAATAAGTTTGATGATTATATGAATTTAATAACAGAAAAGATAATAGATTGATTTGGATCATATGAAATTGTTTGTATAGGCGGGGGTGGCAGAGCTAGGTCAAATGCGCGGGACTCAAGATCAGAAAGATGGGGTATCCCGTCCCGGAGGGGTTCGTGGGTTCAAATCCCACCCCCCGCACCAAAAAGAAATGAGAAATGGGCTTCTTTTTGAGATAACCCCGGGGCATACCCGTTATCGATTATCGGAGAGTATTGCGGTTTTCGTAGCATGACTTAAGAATAGAGTAAGTGGGAGAATCATGGACGTCAGATGGTTCGGTATCTTCAGAGGCCTATTGTGAGGCCTATCGATGTAGTTTCTCTTTGATGGATTGCTCAGCGAGCCGGCGAGGAGACATCTTACAAACGGATGCAGGAATCTTTTTATTTCTATGAAGCCCGAGGGATATCCTGATGCGTGGCTTGATCTTTTCAGAAAGAATCTGCCCAAAATGAAGGTCGGCGTGGATCTGTGGATTCCGGAGCCTGAAGATGTTGTGGAGTCTCTGTGGAGATTGAAGATGGGGGCGGGCGGGAGATTCTATGCTCTATATAACATCATTTTGGATATGGAATTTTATATGTTGCATTGTGCGAGGTTTACGCTGTATATGCATTCGTTACATCCAGGCTTGTTGATGTAGCAGTCTATTTCGTTTGTCTTTGTGTAGAAGCATCCTAATGTTGAGTAGGGACAATCTCCACACCACGGTATATTCTCAACCATGTTTCTTCTAATTTCCCGGAACCTTCTGTAGGACTCTTTGTTCCAGACTTCTTTCACCGTCTCCTTCTTTAAGTCTCCAAAAGATACTGCATAGATCTTCTTCAAATGCATATTAACGTACATGGGATGTGAATACATGAATTCTAAGCATGGAACGGCCGCTCCGTCAGATCTGACAACCATCGTGTTTCTCTCAATATATGGACATTTTCTCTTCTTGGCGTCTGGATACAGATCTGGAAGTTTCAGATCAACTTGGTATTCATGAGCGATTTTCATGCTCTTCTCCATAGACTCCTTAACTTGCCTGATTATGTTGATTTTATCCTTTGAGTCGAAGAGCAACGGCAGGTTTATCCAGTATCCATTCTTTTCAGCGTTTTCCCATAAACGTTTAATGATTGTAGCTGCTTTCAAGCCGGCTTCAATCCCGTATGCTCTGCTGAAAAGTTCGTGAGATGCTTCACGTATAAGATTCATGCCATGGTTTAGATAAGGCCTAACAATCTCGAATGATGGTTTACTCAAAGTTATGTACACGGCTCTCTCATGGATCTTCTTAGTGTAGGGGACAACGTGAGAAACGAGAATATAGTCAACATTCTTCTGAGCTAAGTTCTCTACGAGTCTCGGGAGATCCCTAAAGTTCTCCTTCATCAATACTGCCTCAACGCCGAGCTCAAATTTTCTCTCAGCACTCCTCTTTAGATCAGCTACGTAGCTAAAATTTCTCATTATGATTCTTGGCTTTGAGCCTTCTCGAATACGTCCTAATTTAGTGAT
>JAGGUU010000101.1 GCA_021158305.1 Candidatus Bathyarchaeota archaeon | reverse complement strand
TCAAGCAAAGATTATTTGTGAGGCCTTGAAGAAGCGAGTATTCATCTCCGGTCCTATTCAAGGTATGGAAAATAACCAGTCCTACAGAAAGGTTATACGCGACATATGCCTACGATGCGGTTTCGAATCCGTTGATCCTTGGCTTAGAGAGAAGGTCCTATACCGGGCTGGAAAAGTAAAGAAACTTGACATGTCATCTGCTGGTTTCATCAAAAGAGACCTCGAGGATATTGAGCGATGTGACATCTTAGTTGCCTATCTACCTCGCCTATCAGCTGGGACATGCATGGAGCTTTTCTATGCCAAGCTTAAGGGTAAACGGACAATAACAATCTGTGAGCTTGAGAATCCAAGCCCGTGGATCATAGCTCACTCTGATATTCTTTTAGGGAAGATCATGGATCTTGAGGAGTATCTAAAGAAGGAACTCTAACTCCGATTTATAGCAGGGAACCATTTCATTTATATCCCTCGTAGATCTCTGATTTCTAATGTTGCTTGAGATGATTCAAATGGAATATGAGAAGCCTAGCTTTCTCCGTCGTCACTGGTTCTCCATATTCCTGCTAGCAGTCTTTATTCTCGTCGCAACTTATGGAGCCTATGTATGGCTTAACTGGACTATCTTGGAAGAGATGTATCGTCGGAAAGCTGGAATAAACTGGTTTGACACGGTCTTTTATCATGGTTACACTTTCATTTTGGCGGCAGTCTTTGCATTGCTTTCTCTGAACCCAATGTATAAGCGTAGTGATCTTTATGAGCTCCTTAAAGCTCTGCAGGGAGCTTTTACGTTGATGACTCGAGCATTTGGGGAGACTCCTTCCATTACTCCTACTAGGTTCCCTCCAAAGATTAGTGGGACTCTGTGGCTTTTCTGGCAATTTATTAAATGGGCATTTTTGTTCTCCATATTCGCTTCTTTAAACGGTATACCATTTCTTGGAAAAATCACTCCGATCTTCTGCATGATGCTAGCTGGTATTGGAGACTGGAGCCTAATTCCGAGAATCCTCGCCTTGCCTATTCTTCCTCCATCTAAATCTGAAATTGTCTCCTTGATGCCTACTCTCGAAGTCGAGTACCGCCTTGTATATGTAGTGTCTATCTATATTCTTGCGGTTATCGCTATTAGAATGACGATTAAGCTTCTCAAGCATTTCCTCACGGAGGGAAGAAATGTGTGGATAAGAGACTTATTCATCGTCTTAACATGCATTGTTCTAGGCATAATTTTAGGGGCGCCCTATTGGACCATGGACATTACAGCACCGTTCGATTACGTTATCTGTCTTTCGCTTTTCATAGGCTTTATTGTTGCGTCTATATTCTTTCATCTTGGAGGCTTCGGGGCGGAATTAACTTTCGCAAAGCATAGACGAACCTTCTTCACAATTCTAGCCTTGCTTATAATAGGCGTTATACTCGTAAGCGCCGGATTCATTGCATACTTTAAACTTAACTGGAACAATAACTGGATAGAGTATGAATGGAGACCTCTGACTGAGAAGCAAATAGTCGTCACGCGCTGGGCCGCGGGGATAGATAGGATTAACCGCCATATGATCTCAAACCTTCCAACGGGTAACGTAACAAAGATACTTTCCTTGGTTAGGCAATGGGATCAAACAGCAGCCTATACGAAGATGAAGAATCAGATAGGAGTTAACTGGATGACTCTAAGCGATTCTGATATCATATACATTGGCGGACGAGAATACTGGGCAGCTCCAACGACGATTGCGTATCCGAGCAGAGACTGGATAAGCACTCATCTCATATATACGCATACCTCAAAGATCATAGTTATCGATAGCCACAGCGGTGGGTTTGTGCCGGTTACCGAGGCTTTCGGAGTCTCTAAAGAGCCGCTCATTTACTACGGTGAAGGCTTCTACACGAATGTTTACACAAATGTGAAAGGCTTTAACGAGATAGGGAACGTTTCTTATCCTGGAAGACCCGACTATATTCTCTCGGGATGGCAGAGAATTTTGTGGTTCCTCATGGAGGGGCAGCTTGGATTTGCATTTTCTCCCCCTCAGGAAAGTATAAGCATGCTCTGTTGCAGAGATGTATCCCAAAGAGTTAAGAATATACTTATATATGGCTTAAAGACGGATCCTGATGTTTACTTGGTTAGCGATGGAAATAGAATATACTATGCGGTTCAAGTTTATATTGACTATCCGCTACGTTCAGGATTCGCTGCAAGCTCATATCTCAGATTCTTCGCCGTCATCCTTGTAGATGTTGAGGATGGAAGTATGAAGGGATACGTTGTAGGTGAGAATGATGGATTCCTAGTTGACTTCTACAAGAAGTATTATCCATCTTGGAGTAAGCCTCCCGAATGGTTGATATCACAGTTGAGATATCCCGAAGCGCTTCTCGGCATGCATGATTTCCCCGGACAGCTAGATGTAGACTTTCGTTTTCATGTTAATGATCCTTTCGTATGGAGATCTGGATCACAATTTTATGAAAGGCCTAGGGCAAGTGAGGTTCTATACGTATTGATGGTTGTGGGGGATCAGCCACACTTTGTAGGTTTGCAGCTAGTTGAGTTTCAAGCCTCCCCTGGGCGTAACTTGGCCGGGCTCTACGTAGCCTATGGAGGTTCCCGCCTCGGCGATATAGAACTGTATAGTGTTCCTAATGCGACAACCCAGTTTATAGGGCCATCCGCAGCCTTACAAGCCTTTGAGACCGACGATTATGTCCGTACTCAATTAACTCTTCTCACCAATAGGAGATTCGGGAATATTCTGCTCTATTCGATCGGCGACAAACTTTACTATTTTATTCCCGTCTATATAGAGGCTGAGATTGCAAATGCCGTGATAACAAAGATGGCTTTTGTAGGAGTGATCGATGCATCTACTGGTACAAACGTCGCCGTTGGCATGGATGCTACACATGCATACTATGCCCTCACTGGAGGATTAGCAAAGATAGGAGCTGAGGAGAGACTTAAAAGAGTTTTAAATATATTTTCTGAAAATGGGCTGAGGATAATTAAGCCCATGAAGATCAGCGGTAACGTTTGGATAAGGGTCGATAATGTCACGTACTTGACGGAAGATGACTGGAACCTTGTGAAGTCCGTAGTAAAAGAGTTCATTCAAGTATATGCTAAAGGCCGCGACGAAGTGTATCAATGGAGCGAAGAGGATGGACAGGTGAATATTGGAGTTCTCACGGCGGAAAAGGGAATAGTTAAGCTATACTACATCACCATTAAATATGCGTAAGCGATGTGTGCATTCTCTCCGTCAGTACCAGTTACTTTTCTACTGATCGTTAAGTTCCAAAAAGAAAAGTGTAAATTCTCAATGATGTAAATTTAATAGATGGGGAAAGAGAATGGAGATTCTCGTTCAAAAAGATGTTTCCTCACCTTCATCCAGAAAAATTTTCGCTCGGTTATCGACTGAAACATTATCCTTAAAAGATGTAATTCTCTCATTGAGGGACATAATTGATGATGAAAAGAATGGGTACTACAGGCTTCCACTCGTAACCGCTAGAGGGGAAGGATTTCAACGTCTAGATTTCTACACGTCGCTGAGAAGAGAAAGAGCCGATAGAGCCTTCATAGTCTCAAATGGAAGAAACACCATCTATATACTCGATTACATTGTGAGGGCGAGAAGGGTGTATCATGACCCTGTACTCTGTATAATCGGGCCTGAAGCAGAGTATATCGCAGAATATGCGCTAAAGAGACTTTCAAAGATTCTTTTATCGAAGACTTATCGTGTTGAACTAGACTATAGGGCAATAGTTGATTTTTCAAGACTTACAGGTTACGAGAAAAGAGAAGTAATCGAACACTTATCTGAAATATTTAAGGAGGCTGATATAGCTTTGAAGATGAGATTTCTCAAGGAGGATTCCGGGAATGAAGAGTTCCGGACATATGGGCGTAGACTTTCAGAAGAGCTTCTTAAAGAAATCGAGGTGAAATCATCTTTCAGAAGACATTCAGATTTAAGAAGCATAGTCTCCTTCGGGGCGATGATTATCTTAATGGTGCTTTTACTAATAATACTGACGAGGATCTAAAATCCAGAAAGCTCTTCAGATTCTTGAAGCGGCATCTGATAGGTGATCAAAAAAAGATGAAGAAGAAAAGCGTGCAAATACTTGAGGATTTCGAGTTATGGTTAAAGACGAGATTTACGAATGCCTTCTGGTTTAAGGGACATAGGTTTGAAAAAGCCGAAGATGAAGGCGTAATGATCGACGGAGGCTATTTCACAGAGGAGGAGGCTAAACAAGTCTTTAAAATGCTTAATTCAAGAAATCCATTCGCAAGGCTGAACGCAACTCTGCTGATTTGGGAAAGAAACGGCTTCTTACTGAAGATTCTCATAGCTCTATCAATAATAGTACTAATACTCGTATACATAAGAGTTAGAAAGTAGATTAAAATTGAGGTTTCTCCTAGTCACCTTCAGCTAAGATTATTAAAAAAACAGTTGTCAATTGTCTAACTGAACATTGTGTTTTACCTTTCTAATAGGCTAATCCGTCACTTGTCACGCTCCGAAGTCTTTGTTACCATTTTTATCTCTATGCTTAAGAGGTCTTCACTCTGAAATCTTCCTTCACAACATTAAGAACAACATTTGTGACTGTTCTCCTTACATATGGCATGGCAAGGAGCCTTTTAACGAATGTATTTAGGCCAAATATGTCCTTGAACCGGGCGATAACAGCTATATCAAAGTCTCCGG
>JAGGUU010000047.1 GCA_021158305.1 Candidatus Bathyarchaeota archaeon | reverse complement strand
ATTCAGAGATAATCCGTCGACTAAGCGCGTCGCAGAGAGCAAAGCTCCTCAAGGTTCTGCGAAGAAAGAATGTACGTGTGGCTTCCGGAGTAACGGTTATAGCTGCTATGACCAAGCCTTGGCCATGTCCAAAAGAGGAACCATGCATATATTGTCCAGGAGGCCCTTCTAAGGGGTCTCCTCAAAGTTATACTGGGCATGAACCGGCCGCGCTGAGGGGACGCCAAAACGATTATGATCCATTCCGGCAGGTCAGGCAGAGAATCGCACAGTACAGAGCTATTGGACACGAAGTCGATAAGGTTGAATTAATAATTATGGGCGGAACCTTTCCGAGCACTCCTCTGCATTATCAAGAGTGGTTTGTGCAGAGATGTCTCGACGCCATAACTGGAAAGGTTTCAAGATCTCTTGATGAAGCGAAAAGAAACGCTGAGACAAGCCGTATTCGAAACGTTGGAATAACCGTTGAAACACGTCCAGATTGGTCAAAGGAGATCGATGTTGATAGAATGCTTTCTATGGGAGTCACTAGGGTTGAAGTCGGTGTGCAAAATATATATGATGACATTTATGAAATTGTGAATCGCGGCCATAAAGTTAGCGATGTTATTGAGGCTACGAGGATTCTCAAGGATTCGGGATTAAAAGTTGTTTATCACATGATGCCTGGGCTTCCAGGATCAGATTTTAAACGTGACCTCGAAGGTTTTAAAGAGATATTCTCTAATCCAGATTTCAAACCCGATATGCTCAAGATATACCCGTGTCTTGTGATTAAAGGGACGAAGCTTTATGAATGGTGGAGGCAGGGTTTATACAAACCTTACACCACCAAGGAAGCTGTAGAATTAATCGTTCAGGTCAAGAAAATCATTCCTGAATGGGTCAGAATAATGCGTGTTCAAAGGGATATACCTGCATACCTTATAGTTGCGGGTGTAAAAAGAAGCAATCTGCGCGAGCTAGTTCTTGAAGAGCTCAGAAGAGAAGGCTTAAGATGTAGATGTATACGTTGCAGAGAGGCAGGTCACAGATGGCTTAGGGATCATGTACGCCCCGATTTAGATAAGGTAAAGATATATATTCAAGAATATGAGGCCTCGATGGGTAGGGAATTTTTCATCTCGGCAGAGGATAAAGAGAATGATATACTCATTGGTTACTTGCGGTTGAGGTTTCCATCCGAGAAGGCTCATAGGCCGGAGATAGCGGGTAAAAACGTTTCTATAATCAGGGAGCTTCGGGTCT
Organism: Candidatus Bathyarchaeota archaeon; assembly: GCA_021158305.1. Classification (GTDB taxonomy): domain Archaea; phylum Thermoproteota; class Bathyarchaeia; order Bathyarchaeales; family DTEX01; genus B63. The sequence goes on along the minus strand of JAGGUU010000047.1, from coordinate 6,300 downwards.
GCGGCGAACTTGTTCCTGTAGGTGAATATTCTGAAGAGGCATTACAGCATAAGGGGTGGGGACAAAAGCTCCTATGTGAGGCTGAGCGTGTCAGCCGTGAAAATGGTGTGGAGAAGATTCTCGTAACAAGCGCTCTTGGTACAAAGAGATACTATAAAAAGCTTGGATACGATTATGATGGCGTATATATGAGTAAGAAGCTTTAAGCGTAAGGTTTTCAAAAGGCTTAAATTATCCCCTCTTCATCTATTTGTCGATAAACTAAAACGTAAGTTCCTAAGTAGTCGGGCATTTCATTTGTAGCGGCTTATGAATTGGTGAGGGCTACCCGATGGTCTCGGATAAATACGAGAAAATAAGCGCTCTAGCTCGTCGTAGAGGCTTCTTCTGGCCATCCTATGAAATATATGGCGGCGTAAGTGGCTTTATAAACTGGGGTCCTCTCGGCGCCATCATGAAGAGAAAGATCGAAGATAAATTTAGAGACATTTTTCTCCGCCGTTTAGGCCTATATGAAATTGAGACTCCTATAATCGGCCCGGAAGTAATCTACGTAGCCTCCGGTCATCTCAAAAGCTTCAGAGAAGCCATGGTTGAATGTGATAGATGTAAAAAGCGCTTTAGAGCCGATCATTTACTTCAAGAATTCGCTAATCTTCCCTCGCATGAGACGGAGAAAATGACTCTCAAAGAGATCGCTGAGGCGTTGAAGAAGCATAGAGTTAAATGTCCGGAGTGCGGTGGCAATCTCGGCTCTCCTCAATATTTCCTTACAATGTTCAAGACGACTATAGGTCCATACTCAGATGCCGTCGGATATGGTAGGCCGGAAGCAGCTCAGACAATCTTTGTGGAGTTTAAGCGTCTATACGAGCAGGTTAGAGAGAAGCTCCCAACAGGATTCGCCGTGATCGGTCACGCCTTAAGAAACGAGATTTCACCAAGACAGGGGCCGATGAGGCTGCGGGAATTCACAATAATCGATCTTGAATTCTTCATCGATCCGGAAGATCCTCGCTGTTCACTTCTAGAACAGGTTGAAGATGAAACTTTGAACCTTGTACTCGCCGAGGAAAGGCTTAAGGGCTCAGAGAAACCTGTCAAGTTAACGGTTAAAGAGGCGCTGAGTAAAGGCTACATAAAATCTGAGTGGCAGGCGTTTTTCATGGCTTTGGCGAAGCGTTTTCTGATGGATCTGGGAGTCCCCGAGAATAAGCAGCGATTCATCGAGAAGCTCGAGTGGGAAAGAGCTCATTATTCTTCTCAAGGATTCGATCAAGAAGTATATCTTGACCGTTGGGGATGGGTCGAGGTTTCAGGATTTAATGACCGGACAGATTTCGATCTGAGAGGTCATATGAGAGAAAGCGGGGTGGATCTGAGAGTCTTCAAACCTCATGAAAATGTAAGAGTTAGAAAGGAGAGAGTTATTAAGCCGGTGATTTCTGTAATTGGAAGAACATTCAAGAGAGATGCGCATAAGGTTTTAGACTTTCTGTCTAAGGCAGACCCAAATGAAGTTGAGAAGCAGTTTAAGAAACAGGGCTATTACATGGCGGGAGAATTTAAGATTCTGCCAAGCCATGTTGAGTTTGAGGAAAGAGAGATTAAAGAGACGGGTCGGCGTTTCATTCCTCACGTCATTGAACCTAGCTTTGGCTCTGATAGATTGGCATACGTAGCTTTGGAGTATGCATACACCATTAAGGATGGCAGAGTAATCCTCAAGCTGCCTAGAGATATCGCCCCAGTACAGCTCGCGGTGCTTCCATTAGTCCAGAAGGACGGGCTTCCTGAGAAGGCTAGAGAATTATATAAAAGATTGATTGACGAAGGTTTTTCTGTTGAGTATGACGAAGCAGGATCTATCGGTAAACGATATGCAAGGTTCGATGAGATAGGAGTTCCTCTATGTATAACTATCGATTATCAGACCTTAAAGGATGAAACTGTGACCATTCGAGATAGGGACTCTTGGAAGCAGGTTAGGGCTAGTATTAAATCCCTTTCAGAAGCATTGTGGGAATATTTCCGTTTCAAGAGGAACTTCGAGGATTTAGGGACGGCTCTCTAAAACTTATTTAATCTTTAACTATCGGTTTCTCTCATAATTAGTTAGATTTTTTAATCTTCTTGTGCTATTTCTTATTGGATCATTAGCATTAATGTATGAGGCGAATATTGATTGGTTCTGCCGATAGAAGCTGAACATCGAGCTAAGAGAAGAGCACTCAGGCTTTGTCAAGAGCATCTGAGGAAAGTTATGGATGTTTATCGGAAGGTAATGCAGCTTGTAGACGCCTTCGCCGATGAGAATTGTAGTCTCCTATCTACTCTTTATGAGGAGGTTGAGCGACTCGGCGATGAAGTGGATGATTCGAAGCGGACAGTTGCTCAGGAACTCGTTGAGATAGGGGCAATATTGCTGAATAGAGAGGATTTTCTAAGATTCACGGATGTAACCAGCGAGATAGCGGACTTCTGCAAAGGGATAGCATTTAGGGTTTCACAGCTTACCGAACGGGGATGGAGTGTGCCATTAAACTTGAGAAAAGAAACGTCAAATCTTGCTGGCGCAGTCTTCGACGTCTTTACGAAGCTCAGGGATACTTTCCTTATGCTAAATTATGGATCACCGAAGGTTCTGGAGAAGGCTAAAGATGTTGAAGTTGCGGAGAGGAAAGTGGATAACATGTATCGAGAGTTGGAGATGAATATACTTAATAGTGAAATGGGAATTCCAACGTTGCTTTTGATGAGAGATATAATCCAGCTCTTGGAGGACACAGCGGATAGAATTGAAGATGCAGCCGACGCAACTCGAATATTAGCATTTGCCATATAGTGAGGGACGGACGATCGATGTCGACTCCATTCAAGGCTGAATTTGTCGAAAACTTTCTTATAGTTTGGGATCCGAAGAGCGGCTCTGAATTATTCAAGCGTGGCTTCTATGGGAAGCCTCTAGGCATACCTAAACCTAAAAGTCCTGATTTTGATGTTCCATTGATTCTAGACCTGATGGAGGGATTATACCTTGTTGAGAAAGGACTTATCCGTGTTTTTGAGGGTTCTGAAAAAAGAGATGTCGATCGAAAGGTCCTAAGGGAAAGAGCCAGAAAGCTCTATGAAGACTTTGACTTTAAGTATCTTGTTTATCGAGATTTGAGGGAAAAAGGATTAGTAGTTACTCCCGGAGTTAAGTATGGATGTGACTTCGCTGTCTATAAGCGTGGGCCTGGAATTGACCATGCACCTTATATGGTCTCGGTGAAGAGTCGAAAAGACGAGATTTCAGCTACTGAGATTGTGAGGGCTGGGAGACTAGCTACAACCGTTAGAAAACGTTTCATCATCGCTATCCCAGACCTAGAAAGAAACAAGATAGAATATCTCATATTTAGATGGTTTAAGGCTTAAAAAATCTTTACTTTTCTGTTAAGGTAGCCCTATTCTGGTCATTATCTACGTATCTCAGCTTCTAAGATCGGTTTCGCATTACTTAAAAGCTCCTCGAGAAAGAATACCTTCCTACTGGAGAGTAAATAGAGATGTCAATTCACTCCAGATTCAGAGAAAAGATCGACGTTCTAGACCTCATAATAGATGTCCTTAGAAATCACGAGGAAACGCTTTCAGAAATTATAGAGAAGTTTGATGAGACTTATCAGAATCTGTCGATTTTCAATGAAAAGATGGATGCACTGAATAGAATTCTTGAGCGATTAGATGGATTAAAAGTCAAGTCTGTTGTTAAGGCTAAGGGAATTAATGGTCCTCTTGTCAGAATTAAATGTAATGACTGGATAACTTTCAAAACTGCAAGTCAAGGAGCATTACTGGTAGCTTTTAATATATCGGAGGATAGGGTGACGATCTCTTCGGTTACTGATCTCTTCATCTTTACATATTCTGATGGAATCCCTGAGTTTATGTTAATCATGAACAAGGATAGAAGCCTCATTGCCAAGAAGACCTTAACTGCTTGGAGCAGAAGGCTCTCTTTAGAGGCCGGCTACGTATACGATGTTATCTCTAATCCTGAAGCCTTACGCGGATGGTTATCTTCAGAGTTAGGGTTGCCATACGATAAGATAATTCATGGCGGAATCATCGGCTAGGCTTTTTCTGAAAACTTACAGTCGTCATGTTTCTTTTTCCGTAGAAGGTTAAGGTTTGGTGTCCTTCTCTCTTTTTGGCTGATTGTGAAGATTTTCTTCCAAAAATGGAAAAATAAATTCTTTTTTGTCAAATAATTTGTTTTTGTTACCTTTTTGGCTAGAAAACCTTAAAAATTAAATTTTTTATTAGAAGGGTGATTAAGAAATGGAGGTTAGAAGAAATGTTAAGTAAAAGTAGTCTCTCGCAAAGAAGAAGCAGCCTCGAGATAATTGCTGAAATATTAAGAATAGCGAGAAGAGGTGCGAGAAAAACCCAGATAGTCTATGGGGCGAACTTAAACTTCAAGATGTTAAAAGAGTATCTAAGGAAACTGGAAGAAGCTGGATTAATCACTGTTTCAAAAGAAGGCGTTGAAATAATAAGGACTACAAGTAAGGGATCCGAGTTTCTCCAGCAATTCTACGGTTTAAAGGAGATCTATCTGAAATAAGACCAAAACAATGAAAAATGCACATACGACAAATATGTATCGAGAATATGTACTAAAGAGGCGATGTTGATGACGAAAAAGTGGGCAGCTCCTTTCCTAATATCCCTCTGCGGAATACTCTCAGACTATACAACCACATTTTACGCCTTAAATTTTCACACTGGATTTTATGAAACTCACCCGCAATACAGCCCGGTCTGGGCGATCCTCATATTCTGGAGCGCGATAACCATACTTACGCTTACGTTGCCTAAGAAAAGGCCGTGGAATCTCTGCATAATCGGCCTCGCGTCAGCGTCGTTTATCGGCGCAATAAATAACCTGCTAGTCTTACTCGGCCTCTTTCCCGGAGTAGTAATATAAAAAGTTTCTATTTCGCCTTTTCTGATAATTAGCCTATTTAGCTATTGTTGAACGCACTTTAATCTGTTGATCCGCAACCTTTAATGGCAATTTAATAATGAAGGTTGTTCCCTTTCCAACTTTTGATTTAAAGCTTATGCTTCCGTGAAGGGCCTCAACTATCCTTTTACAAACTGTTAATCCTAATCCTTGACCTTTTGATTTAGTGGTGAAAAGCGGCTGGAAGATCTTCTCATAATTTTCCTCCGGAATACCTACTCCTGTGTCTTGAATGCTTATGAAAGCATAATCGCCTTCCCTATGTGCACGTATCCTCAATAATCCTCCATTTTCCATCGCTTGGATAGCGTTCATAATTAAGTTTATGAGTGCTCTCTTAATCAGAACAGGATCCGTCGGAAAATCGGTGAAAATATCTTCAATATCAATCTCAACCCTGATTGTTTCCGGAATCTTCACTGTTGAAATTATCTCTTCAATCATCTTCACTAAGTTGGTTCTTCTGATGCTAGGTTTAAGCGGCTTAGCATAATATTGCAGGTCTGAAACTATCTTGTTTATATACTCCACCTGCTTCTCCATCACATCCACTATTTCCTTCAAATTTTCATTTGGGAAAGACTCAAGCTCCTTCTTCACAAGGTAAAGTGAGTATGTAATTGCTTGTAATGGGTTTCTAATATCGTGACTAACGATTGCTGCAGCCTCTCCAATAGCAGCCAGCCTTTGAGATCTCAAAAGATCTTCCTGTGCCTTTTTTAATTCCCTAGTTTTCTCTTCAACAAGCTCTTCTAAATAGTCAGAGTATAATTTATGAATCTGGGATTTCGGTATCTTCGTCGCTAACGTCCCAAGAAGCTTGGGGTATATTCCCAAATCCTCGGCTTTCTTCTTGTTCAGTCTGAGGACATGCTTAAGCTTCATCAGCAATATATCAATATTCGCGTTGGATTTTATGATATGTCCAAAGACCTCACTTATGGCATCGTTTAATTCATCTATAATCTTCGATACTTTTTCATTTCTTGAATTTTTTAAAGCTCTGCTCTTAGCCTCGCATATTGAGACTTCGCCATAATCGTTAATTTCAAAGTCCCTACTGATGGAGTATTGAGAGAATATCTTTTGTGTTCTATCGATTAATTCTGGAGATTCGCTCAAGATGGACAGTAGTATCCTCTTATAAATCCTTAAACAAGCCTCTACATCATCTAGATTCTTAAGACTATCGTCCTTCGTTTCCTCTTCAAGAAATCTATGCCCAGAAAGTCCATATATTAAGTCAGAGGACCTTAAGAATTTCTTGTGTCTTCTCACTAGTTCAT
>JAGGUU010000130.1 GCA_021158305.1 Candidatus Bathyarchaeota archaeon | reverse complement strand
TGTAGGGGCTATTTGGGGGATAATTAATGGTAGAAGCGGTCTCCCAGAAGAGTGGATTGAGCCGTTAGGCGATGAAGTCACGGTTAGGAAGGGATATATCCGTAATTTGAGGGCTCCGACAAATCTGAATGAGCTTACAAATGAAGTCTGCGAGATAGGCCGGAAAGTCCTCACATTCTTCAATGCGGATATAACTCTATCCATGAGAGACGATTTTTCAGCGGTTGAAGAGGTTATTAGAGGTTCATTAGGCGAGATCCGGAAGCTCTGGCATCTCCCGCCTAATCGTATCGACTACGACCTCATCGCCGTGAAGGCATCGATCACATACTTGGACGGTCCAGCTATTCTCCCTGAGGCTCCCAATAGATTCAGAATCTCTATAGAGAATTCAAGACCTGAAAGAATCTCGGGAAGAGTTATTGTTGATCTACCTGAAGGATGGATATTGAATCCAAAGGGGGTGCAGAGATTCACTCTACATGGAGGGGAAAAATGCACGTTCACCTTCTCTGTAACAGCGTCAATCAAGAATATTGAGACTTCAAATCGTGGAACCGTAAGGATCATCCTTGATCAGAGGCCTGAGGTTCTACGTCTCCCACTAACCTTTGTAGCGGGATTCCGTTGGTTGATCTCAAGGGTTTACCGCAATCCCGTATCCTTAGATGCTATCTTTCCGCCAGAGAAAGAGGCAGGCTCGCTTAAGCCTGGAGACGGATGGAAGACGGCGTCATGGCCTGAAAATGCCCTTGAGATCGAGCCTATATTTAAAGGCAAGCCGGGAATAATCTATCTTCGACATTTCATATACTCTCCGGATGAAAGGAGAGTCATCATAGGAGTCCCGAATAACAGTCGGATGAGACTCTGGCTTAACGGTAGGATGATCCACGAAACCGAGAGGGTCGTTCCCTTACGCCCAAACTACAGCGGAGACGGTTCAAACTACACGAGAGCTGCTTTAAAGAGAGGATGGAATCACGTGATGATCAAGATAATCCGCGAAGAGAAGCCTATAGAGGCTCACTTCACGATAGCACATGAAGAGTGGCATAGTGGAATGGTGGACATAATACAGCATAGATTTCCATGGGAATAAAATCCGCATGGATCCAGAAAAATTTCGGAAGGGAATATTTGTATGGTAGCCTAGGAGAGATTCGAACTCTCGTCAGCGGGTTCAAAGCCCGCTACGCTTGTCCGCTACACGAGCCTCTTATGCTTTTTCGTATTCTCCCTCCAATTCAGATTCTGGTTGATCTTTGCAACGACATGCTCGACATCGCTTCGTGTCGCCTTAGCCCCATCAAAATCTATCAGCTGGGGAACTGCCACTAGATGAGCCGCGTTGTTGCTCAGCGCCGCCAGACTGAGCCCCAGACTCGCGAGGTGATCCAGCAGGTGGAGCGCAACGTCTTCGTTTCTCAACCCGCCGATTATGCGCCTATACCGCGCGATTCGCTGCTCATAACCCTATATGCCGTCTCTCAAATTCTTGCCCGCAAAAGAAGATCCACGAGAATATTTAAGGGGCGGCAATCTGAACCCAGAAGGCTGGTGGACGGGGAGGGATTTGAACCCTCGACCTCGGCGATGCCAACGCCGCGATCATTCCAGGCTGATCTACCCGCCCAATTCTATTTTAGCTTTTGTCTCGTTGATGCTCTTAAGCATTTTGCTTTTTCTAGTCCATGCATGAAAGGACTTTTATCTTTAAAGGTTCTAATTTAGTTTGTTTCTATGCTATTAGAGGTGGTATTATTGGTTGAGAAAAGGAAGAAGATAGGTTTCATCGGGCTGGGAGTTATGGGCAGGCCGATGGCATTGAATCTCTTAAAAGCTGGTTATCCAATGATAGTTTGGAATAGAACCAAGTCTAAGATGAAGCCTCTTCTAGATGCTGGAGCTGAGGGAGCGAATTCTCCTAGGGAGGTCGCCGAGAAGTCTGATGTTGTGATAACGATGGTAACCGACTCGCCGGATGTTGAGGAGGTTGTGCTGGGTCCTAACGGAGTTATTCATGGAGCCCATTCTGGACTCATAGTTATTGACATGAGTACGATATCGCCTACGGTGGCGAGAAAGGTAGCGAAGAAACTGGCGGAGAAGGGAGTTAAGATGCTCGACGCTCCCGTAAGTGGAGGAGAAATAGGCGCAATAAAGGGAACTCTATCAATAATGGTTGGAGGGCCTAAGGAGACATTTGAGGAATGCTTGCCGATACTTAAGGTGCTTGGGAAGAGAATCACGTATATGGGTCCGAGCGGAATGGGCCAAACGACTAAACTCTGCAATCAGGTAATATGCGCGTTAAACATACAAGCGGTCTGCGAAGGCTTAATCCTCGGAGCTAAAGCCGGACTTGACTTGAGGAAGCTGCTGGATGTAGTTACTGCCGGGGCAGCCGGCTCATGGATGCTCTCGAACCTAGGTCCGAAGATGATTGAGAGAGACTTCAAACCTGGATTTAAAATTAGACATCAACTGAAGGACTTGAGGCTTGTCTTGTCATTTGCATCTGAACTTAAGCTTCCATTACCGGGCACAGCGCTTGTCCAACAGATGCTTAGGGCCGTAGAGGCTGAAGGACTTGGAGAGAAAGGAACACAAGCAGCTATAGTTGCTATGGAGAAGCTTGCCGGTATGATGCTGTCCGGTGAAAAACCATTGGAAAAAGAGATGGGGGACTAAGATGAATGAGGTTAGGCTGTCTGGGTTGGCGGTTCTCTTCATAGGAGTCGCCTTGCTCATCTTCACGTTTATCTGCGCCTATCAGTTTCTGATGGGCGTCTTAGAGATAGCTGCATCTGAGGATCTCATGAAACTGTTCGGCGAGGCTTTAAGCCCCCTGATTTCTTATGCCGTAAGAACCTTGTATCTCGGCATAATGGGATGGATAGGTTCGATTCTCACCAGAAGAGGAGTACAGATACTTACGGCAACTGAAAAGGCGGAAAAACCGTCTGAAAAAAATAGAGCAATGGAAGAACAGGGAGTCTAAACTGCTAGAAGCATGAGGGAAGGATACGTCGAGTGCGACAAAGCATAAGAGCCTTAGGATTGACAGCAACAATACTGGCTATTGTTCTATTCATTTTTCTAGCCTCAGTATTTTATTCAATCCTTCAAATAGCTATTCTAGCTCCGGGAATAAGAATAGGCGATTTGAAATACGAGTTTAAGGACGGAACTGTAAGGCTGTCATTACCGATACTAGTTAATAACACGGGATATTATGAAATAGAGGAGTTCAGAATAGCCACAACTCTCAGAGATGAGAATGGAAGATTAATAGTGACAAACTCGACTCTCATGAAGAATATAGGAAGAGGAGAATTCAAATATGGGACGCACATGGTATCTCTAAGCTTTGCGGACATATTCTCTAAGATGAGAGCTTACCTGTTTAATGACACGAATATTAAGCTCTCCATACTCGTCGGTTTTAAATATGCAAGTGTTCTGGAGTTTCAAGTCTTAATGGTTAACGTATCGATTCCTTGGAAAGCCCCGCTCTACGGATTACGCCTGAAGAGCCTCAGCCTCCGAGGGTCAAATAGTACACATCTCTTCTTCGACTTGGACATGGATCTTGAGAATCATTTTGTCAGCGATATTGGGGGACTATTACGCTTGACGATCTATAATGAGAAGGCTGTGCGGGTGGGTGAAGGAGTTGGGCTTCTTTATCTTCCCTCTGGAAAGAGACTCGAGAAACCTATTATGGTGGTTGTGTCATTAACCAATCCCGAAGCTTTCACTGGAAAGGGATACGCGGAGGTCTCATTTCAGCTTCCGATGGTTGACGAGTTAGTAAGGTTTGGGAGGGTGAAGTATGAGCGAGAATGAAGAGAGGACTGGAGGTGAATGGGCTAGGATAATAATCCCAAGAATTCTGAGCGCTTTAGTCTGGGGTTTAATCATGGGAGGGGAGATGCTGATATTTCTGCATCTTCCACATGTGATTCCCGGATTGGATAGTGAAATAATGGAGATGATTCTGCCAGAGCCGATGATGAGTGGGGCAACCCTATTCTTTGCGGCATTCATGATGTTTGAGGTTGCGATTCGTCTCTTGAAGGGCACGGTCTTTCCCTACATATTGGGCATTGCTAGAGCGATACTATCGATAATCCTTCTTGTTCAGATAACTAATTGTGGAATAATAACTCTCATCATTCCTTCCAAAATAGGGGGAATGGTCATTGGAAACGCGATAATCTTAACTTTTAATTTTCAGAAGGTTTTAGGCGCCGTTCTCCTCATATTCTTAATAGGCATCGTTAAGAATATGCTACAGGCAGTATATTTTATGTCGCAGAGGGAGGAGTTGGGGTTTCCCAAAGAACTTCCCTAGAGAATATCATGACCCTCCATTAATGCTAAAAACTTATCTTTGCTTAAAGCGTTGCTATAATTTACTAAACTTAAGAGATGAAGCGATGTGAAGTTGAAGTCTCAAGTACCCATGCCGAAAAGGAGCGTTGAGGAGAGAATACGATCATTCAGTGAAGTAGCCCTTGGATATAGTGAGGAAGAAGCGATCGCTGAGGCTAATCGCTGCCTTCAATGCAAAGTTCCGAGATGCGTTGAAGGATGCCCCGTAAATGTGGATATACCCGCCTTTATAAGGAAGATAAGGGAACGCCGGTTTGAAGAGGCACTAGAGATAATTCTTGAGAAAAACAGCTTGCCAGCGATTTGCGGCAGAGTCTGCCCCCAAGAAAACCAATGTATGGGACGCTGTGTTCTCGGAGTGAAAGGCGAGCCCGTAAATATCGGCGGGCTTGAACGATTCGTTGCGGATCAGAAAGCCAGAATGAAGGTTAGGATGAAGGTGACAGTCGCGCCTCCGACAGGCAAGAAGGTTGCAGTTGTAGGCTCCGGACCGGCTGGCCTTACGGTTGCGGCTGAACTTGCAAAGCTCGGTCACTCCGTAACTATCTTTGAGGCTCTTCACGAACCCGGAGGCGTACTGATGTATGGAATTCCCGAATTCAGGCTTCCCAAAAGGATCGTCAAAGAAGAAATAGACTATGTTAAGAGATTGGGAGTTAAGATAGAGACGAATGTGATTGTGGGGAAGATGATAAGGATAGAGGAACTCTTCAATCTGGGATACGACGCGATCTTCATCGGTTCTGGAGCAGGTCTCCCAAGATTCCTCGGAATACCAGGCGAGGACCTAAATGGAATTTACTCAGCAAACGAGTTCCTCATACGCGTGAACTTGATGAAGGCTTACGAGTTCCCGAAGTATGACACTCCAGTGAAGGTCGGGGATAAAGTGGTAGTCATAGGTGGAGGAAACGTTGCGATGGACTCAGCCCGCTCGGCGCTGAGGCTTGGAGGAGATGTCACGGTTGTGTATCGCAGAACGGAGGAGTATATGCCAGCGAGGAGGGAGGAAGTGATAAACGCTAAGGAGGAAGGTGTGAAATTCTTATTCCTCGCTTCACCTGTTAGGTTCATAGGAGACGAGAAAGGAAACGTGTGTAAGGTTGAATGCATAAGAATGAAGCTTGGAGAACCTGATGAATCCGGGAGGAGGAGACCAATACCCATTAAAGGATCAGAGTTTACTATAGACGCTGATACAGTCATCGTGGCAATAGGACAGAGGCCAAATCCCATATGTGTATATGGAGAGAAAGACGTGAAACTTACATCTCATGGAACTATAGTTGCAGATCCTGAAACCGGAAAAACAAGCAAACCTGGGGTCTTCGCGGCTGGAGACATAGTCACGGGCAACGCAACAGTAATCTCAGCTATGGGTGGGGGAAAAAGAGCAGCTCGGGCGATCCATGAATTCTTGATGAGCAAGGACAAGTCTTAATCGGGAGCTAAATTCTCAGAATAACCTCAGACACGTATTTCTTCATAATCCTAGAGAACCTCAAGATCACGCTTTCCGGATAAGGCTCCATGTCGCTAAAGACTTTGTCGAGCGTGTCTCCGGGACGAAACTGCTGAAAGACGAATCTCTTAGCTCCCTTAACCAGCCTTCCGATCTTCGGAACGTCGTCTTCCTCGACTATTTTTGGGACAACGGTATTTCTGAACTCGTAGTCTACGTTTCCCTCCTTTATGATCTCTATGCTCTCAAGCATCTTGTCTACGCTTTTAGCACCGAGCAATCTATACTTTTCAAGCGAAGTCTTCACGTCCATTGCTATGTAGTCGAGGTACGGCAGACACTCCTTCAAAACCTCAGGATAAAAACCGTTAGTATCTAACTTAACTTGAAAGCCGTATTCCTTAAGCCTCTTCACGAATCTTGGAAGATCCCTATTCATCGCTGGTTCTCCACCTGTTATCTCAACTGCATCCACATATCTTTTCCTGGAGAGGAGAATCTTTAACGCATCTTCCTCAGATAGGAAGGGGGGCTTGGGGTTGAGAATGAGCCGCCAGTTATGACAGAAAGGACAGCGTAGGTTACATCCTACAGTAAATAAGATGCTGCATACTCTGCCGGGGAAGTCAAGCAGACTTGTCTTCTGTAGTCCTCCGAACTTCATATGCATTCTGACCCTTAGCTACGCTGGAACCTTAACGAGAACAGACTTGTCAAAGGTTCTTCTTATGCTGAATTCAGCTTGCTTACCATCGTTCCATTGATCAACAGGTCTGAAATAGCCAACTATCCTCGAGTAGACCTCACATTTAGCTCCACAGTATGGACAAGCCTTATGTTCTCCAGAAATGTATCCGTGAGACGGACATATGCTAAATGTTGGAGTTACAGAGAAGTATGGAAGATGAAAGTTGTAGGCAACTTTCCTGACAAGGTTAGCTGCAGCCTCCCAGGAATACAGCCGCTCTCCCAAGAATATATGAAATACTGTTCCTCCCGTGTATAGTGGCTGGAGCTTATCCTGATGCTCTAGTGCCTCAAAGAGATCCATATCACAGTCAACTGGAAGCTGAGTTGAATTGGTATAGAATGGCTCAACACCTTTTGAGAGATACTTCTCATTCGCTACGATTATGTCTGGGTACTTACGCTTATCTATTCTAGCGAGTCTATATGATGTTCCCTCAGCTGGAGTCGCCTCGAGATTGTATATGTTTCCGGTCTCCTGTTGGAACTCGATTAGTTTTCTACGCATGAACTTAAGCACTTTGACGGCAAAGTCTGTTCCTTCGGGTGTCGCGATGCTAACTCCGAATAGATTGAGTAAAGCCTCGTTCATGCCTATTATGCCTATAGTTGAGAAGTGATTCTTCCAGTATTTTCCATAAGCTTCCTTAACGAAGCGTAGATAGTACCTAGAATATGGGTATAGTCCCTTCTCCGTGAATCTTTCAATAACCTTTCTCTTTATCTCCAAGCTATCCTTCGCCAATATCATGAGATCCTCAAGTCTCTCGAAGAATTCATCTTCATCCTTCGAGAGATAACCGATCCTCGGCAGGTTTATCGTTACAACGCCTATAGAACCAGTTAACGGATTTGCGCCGAAGAATCCTCCGCCCCTTCTACGAAGCTCTCTATTGTCGATTCTCAGCCTACAGCACATGCTCCTAACATCTTCAGGCTTCATGTCACTGTTAATGAAGTTTGAGAAGTATGGGGTTCCATACTTTGCGGTTACCTCAAATATCTCTTCTGAGACCGGAGAGTCCCATCTGAAATCCTTCGTGATATTGTATGTAGGTATTGGAAACGTGAAGACTCTTCCTTTCGCATCTCCCTCGGCCATAACCTCCATAAATGCTATGTTAAACAGATCTATCTCATCCTGCATTTCCTCATAAGTGTCATTTGTAGGCTTACCGCCGATGATTACAGGCTCATCTTTCATGAAGCTTGGAACAGTTAAGTCTAGAGTCACGTTAGTGAATGGCGTCTGAAAACCAACACGCGTGGGTATATTGATATTGAAGAAGAATTCCTGTAGTGCTTGCTTAACTTCCTTTTCGCTTAAGCCATCATAACGTATGAATGGCGCGAGGTAGGTGTCAAAGTTGCTGAAGGCCTGCGCACCTGCAGCTTCCCCTTGCAATGTGTAGAAGAAATTTACAACATGACCGAGAGCAGTCCTGAAATGCTTCGCAGGTTTACTTTCAATCTTGCCGGGAACCCCTCCAAATCCGGAGATGAGAAGCTCCCTTAAATCCCACCCTACACAGTACGGACCTAAAACGCCTAAATCATGAATGTGTATGTCCCCGGAGAAGTGCGCATCAGCTATATTCGGCGGGTAAACCCGACTGATCCAGTACTTAGCAACAACGGTTGAAGATAGGTAATTGTTTAATCCCTGAAGTGAATAGCTCATGTTAGCGTTTTCGCGAACTCTCCAGTCATCTAAATTCAAGTACTGTTCAACAAGATCAGAGGAGCTTAGCAGAGCGGCTAATTCACGCAGGTCTTGATGTTGCTTTCGATAAAGTATGTAAGCCTTCGCTGTCTTTGCATGTCCATTCTCTATGAGAACCTTCTCAACCGTGTCTTGGATCTCTTCAACCGTTGGAACACCATCTTCTCCAAACCTTTCCTCAAGCATTTTAACGACTTGGTCGCTTAGCCGCTCTGCGAGCTTCCTATCTCTTCCGCCAACTGCTCTAGCAGCTTTCCATATAGCATTCGTGATCCTATTCTTATCGAACTCTTCCAGTCTTCCATCTCTCTTTCTGACATACTTCAAAGCTCATCTCCTCGCTTAAATGACCTGTCGGCAGTTAATCATGACGAAGTAACTAAGCAATAGAATAGGTATAATACAAAAATTTAAGTTATTTTATCTAATTTTCTAGACTTTTCGTTTCCTCTCGAAAAAGAAAGAAAATCGAAGTAAGCGGTCTCTTCTATGATTTTTAGACCTAATCCTGAAGGCAACTACTACAATTTTAACTCCACGATTCCAGCTTAGACAAAAAATTGTAAAAATAACGGGTGAATGCAATATTTAAAATCTACATTTTCGATACATGCCATGATAACAGCTATGGATGGACGATATACATGAATAGATGAAACTTCACCCAGCATTTATCGAAAATGATAGAATATAAAAAGATGGAGCTATTCTATGAGCTTTAAGATCTCGTCTTGTATGTACTTTACGAAATCAGCTATCGTACTTTTGCTGAAGAGCGTGACTACGCTGTTCCTTGTTATCCCCAGTACAAGACCATATTTTTGAACCTCGAAGACCACATACCATATTTTACCATGCTTCAAATACTCCTGATAAAGCCCAGTATCAGCAATATCTGAGCCGGCAAGACAGAGCTTTTCAACCCCCGGGATATCAACTTGGTCGAACCATATGAGCTTTGTCGCTTGGGGATTAGACTCATGCATCTCTCTGAGGGTCTCATGCGGTATCCTCGTCTCCACAATCGCCCCTCTTCTTATGAAGAGAATTCTGCTCAGCGTGTTTGCGACGTTTCCAGTTAGCAGCCTCTTAACCCCACGTGCAGTGGAGGGCGCGAGAACTATGAGGAAGATTCGATCCTCAAAGGGCCTAATCCAGAATGGAGCTTCCTCAGTCACAAGAGTCTCAACGAGTCTTCGCTTATAAAATCTTGTTCCGACGAAATCCTTCGCAAAGACCCCTGAGATCGTTCCACCTTCAAACCTTAAATCCAGAATCTCCGTCACTAAATTTATCGATTCTCCAGATTCGGTTTCATATGGTATTTCTTCACGAAAATCCCTTAGTTTTTGAAGCATGAATCCCATGTCAGCTTTCTCTTTTATTTCGAAGATCTTAGCAGGGAGAACCAAATTTCTACACCTAAAGATAACTAATATGCAAGGTAAGTTTTAAAAGTAATACTTGATTGCTATCTAGGCGATGCTTAACAAGACGGTTTATGGGAGGCTTCACTTTGGAGACTTGTACATTTAATGAGGCCAAGAGACTTGTTAGACAACTTGTAGCCGAGAAGGGATTTCCGAACGATGAGTCAGCCCTCTCTCAAAAGCTACTCTGGGCCTTTGTAGAATTAGGTGAGGCAGCTGACGCCTACAAGAAAGGTGAGAATTGGAGCGTCGTAAGCGAAGAGCTGATCGACGTCATATTCTATATACTTGACTTTATAGGGCTTGTGGAGAAGACTCAGGGTATAGAGATAAATGTTGACCGATTGTTTCTAGAAAAGTGGAGGAAGAATATGAAACGGCCGAAGAGATACGGTCAGAGAAGAGACCTTCCAAGAAAATAACACTTTTGCATATTAGATCGTGCGTGTTGCCAAATTCTACTTTAGGCCAGCGAGCTCAAGAACCTTCAAGAGGTTCTCCACATCGCTTCTTCTCTCGTCAATCGGTGTCTCCATTATTAGCGGAAGGCTTCCAAGCTTGCTTTTTAGAATGGCCCTGAAGCCTTCCTCCCCTATCTTGCCCATACCTATATGTTCATGCCTATCAATATGGGAGCCTAAGCCTCCTCGAGAATCATTCAGATGAACGAGGCGTAGTCTTTCAAATCCTATAATTTCGTCGAATCTTCTAATCACGTCCTGAACCGCACATTGCGTTCTGAGATCATATCCAGCCGCATATGCATGTGCAGTGTCGAAGCAAACCCCCACGAAATCCGGAAATTTCAAGTTATCAATAATATACTTTATATCTTCAAATGAGCTACCCATGCTGTTTTTTGTGCCTGCAGTATTCTCTAGAAGGAGTGTAACTCCCCCTCCTACTGAGCTGTAGGCTTCATTAATAGCTTTAATTATCCTTTTGAATCCTTCGCTTTTGCCTGATCCGAGATGGCTCCCAAGATGTGTCACGAGATATGGAATCTTAAGAATTCTACATCGTTCAAGCTCCATCTTTAGAGTCTTGACTGAAAGGAAATAAATATTCGGCCTTGGAGATGCGAGGTTCGCGAGGTAGGGCATATGAGCAAATACAGGCTGCATATCGAACCTTTCAACCTTCTCTATAAAAGCTTTAACTTCTTCACGTTTGAGATTCTCAGCCTTCCAAGATCTAGGATTCCTCGTAAAGATCTGAAAAGTATTACATCCAATCTCAACAGCTCTATCTACGGCTTCATCAATCCTGCCGATGATCGATACGTGGAATCCTATCTTTAGCAAATCGATCATCCGAAGAATTACTATTTTTAATCATATAAGTCCCTTGCGTAATCATCCCCTGCTAAAAGCATGCTGGCTATCGCAACGGCTATTAAGCATCATATAGAGAGACTTAAGATAAGGCATTCTATAATTAGTTAGAGAATGATATGGGGAGTTAATGATGGAGAAGATAGAGTTTGGTCTTAGGGTTCCGAGCTTTCCAATAGATGGGAGTAGCGGTGAAGCCTTTAGAAGCCAGATCATCCGCCTCATTAGCGAGGCTGAAGAAGATTTCTCTTCAGCATGGGTCTGCGATCACTTTCATCCATGGGCGGCATTCGTGCCTGAGACCACACCAACGATAGAGGGATTCACGGCCATAAGTTATCTATCTGGAGTGTTCAAAAGGCTAAAGTTCGGAAACATCGTTCTCTGCATGCTTTATAGAAATCCTGCTTTACTCGCTAAGATGAGTGCCACTCTTCAGCTACTAACGGGTGGACGATTCATTCTTGGAATAGGCGCGGGATGGAAGGAGGATGAATTCCTAGCTTATGGATACGAGTTCCCTCCAGCCAAGGTTAGAATCAAGCAATTAGAAGAGGGGGTTCAGATAATCCGGAAGATGTGGACTGAGACTAAAGCGACGTTCAAGGGGAGATATTATAGGATTGAGGGGGCCATATGCTCTCCCAAACCGAAGCCTACGCCGCCGATAATGATAGGAGGCGGCGGAGAGAAGTTGACTCTGAGGGTTGTTGCTAAGTATGCTGACTGGTGGAATATACCAAATGCATCGGTTGAAGTCTTCAAGCATAAACTGGAAGTTTTAGAAAGACATTGCGAGAAGGTTGGAAGAGACTCGAAAGAGATAAAGAAGACTATAGGAGGAATGGTCGCAATAGCAGAGACGCAAGGAGAAGCGCAGAGAATAGCGGCGGAGAGTCCATTCGTAAACAAGGAGGCTTTAGAGAATTATATTATAGGAGATCCGGAAACAGTCACTAATAGAATCATGGAATACGTGGATGCAGGGGTAGAGTACTTCATACTTAGGTTTCTAGACTTTCCAAGAACTGATGGAGTTAGACTCTTCGTCAAGAAGGTTATTACAAACTTTATTTAAGTAATTCTGGCTTCGCTAAGTGTTTAGGCTACGATGGTAATCCTTGATTATCTTCTCTTTTATTTTTGATGAACTCACTATGCCTTTCTCTTCAAACCTGCCTACTCTGACTATCTCTATTTTGAGACCTTTCTCCGAGATTATCTTCCTCAGCTTTCTCTCAATTGCATCCTCATCATATCCTAAGGCTATGACATCCGGCTTAACTCTCTCTATGATCTTAGCCATATCCATTTCTTCGTAGCCGAGGATCGCCTCATCCACAACTTTCAACGATTCAACAAGGGCTCTACGCTGATCTTCAGGTATCACCGGCTTACTACCTTTAAGTCTCTCGACCGTTTTATCTCTTGCAACTACAACGACTAGTTTAGCGTTCTCTCCACCAGCTTTCTTCGCGTTCGTCAAGTAATAGACATGCCCGTAATGAAGCAAGTCGAATACTCCGGAGGCCAGAACTATTCTGCACTCTTTATTCTTCATTTCATTTCTCACTACCATTCAAACTTGACGAGGCCAAGCATCCTTAATGCATCAAGTAAGCCTTCAGAGTAGGCTACGGAGGCCAGACTTGTCTCCGGCTTTCCCTTCTTCAGATAATATTTTGCATCTTCCAGATATCTCTTCGCCTCATCTACAATATCATCTACTTTTGAAGGATCTAAAACCGATTTTTCAGCCATCTTCATCTTCTTAAAGACCGCTTCAGTTTTCTGTATGTATTTTACGACAAGCTTTTCCGAATTCATTTAATCAACTCCTCAACCCATTTCGGAGCATCAGCAAGAACACGTAACGCTTCAGCCTCCATAAAATGAAGCTTTTCAGAGGGGATTATCAATATGTGAGGAGGCTTTCCAAAATCGAAGGTTAGTAGATCCTTAATCGCTCCGGCCTTAACCACGGGGTCTTCGGCTCCAGCCCTCGAAACTCCTACGGCAAGACTTTCAGCCGAGATAACCTTTTTCCTGATCTCATCCTCAAGCGATAACAGAATCTCGAGAGCTTCATTTATTCTCATATACTTTCTATTCTCCGCGTCTATGTCGAGAAAGCATAACGTGTGAAGATCTCTCGCTCTGTTCTCAGCGATAACTTCATATGGAGTTCTAGATATAAAATCACCATCAGAAAACGGAATGGTGACGCTTCTTCCAAACCTATAATTCTGTAGTCCGGAAAGCCCGATTGCGGCTGAAATTATGGAGGCGGAATGAACAACCTTCGTTTTTATACCTCGCTTCTCCGCCTCAATCCTAAGAGCCACATGCGTAGTCGCTATTAGAGGATCCCCCGGAACTAGAAAAGCAACTCTTCCATTCTCAGCCTTCTTAATGATCTCCTCTCCATTCTCATCCTCAAGATCTCGTCTAGTTAAAAGTATGATCTCTTTACCGATAAGATTCTCCAGTTTATTAAGCGAAAAACCCGCTAGGAGACTAGTGTATAGTTCGGCGAAGACGAAATCAGCCCCTTTTGCCTCTTCGATTCCCCGTAGAGAGATATCTTTCTCATCAAAGAGACCCAGGCCTATAAAGACAAGCTTTCCCAAACCCTTTCAACCCTCTATTCTTATTCTGTAGGGTTGGTTACATAATATTTTGATCTCCCTCAAAAGAAAAAGTTATTAGAGATTTTTGCAAAGTAACCTATTCAGCAAAGGGGCCCGTAGCTTAGCAAGGCAGAGCGGCGGACTTGCCTTTAGCAAGGCTGAAGCTCTTAAGCCTTGCCATATTAGGAGAAACCCGTAAAGACGAGAGGGAACCTCAAGTCTCGGGAAGGTCGAGGGTTCAATTCCCTCCGGGCCCGCCATTTTAATGAAAAAGAATCGAAACAGTAATAGCTTCCACATTCATAAAACAATAACTGCCCTTTTTCAATTTATATTTCTCCATGTCTCTTTTCGGGCAAGGTGTTCAGCATCATTTTTGCCCAATACTAGACTACTTACTTCACGGTATCTTATCTTCAAAAATTAAGATGGTATATGCTAATGGAAGACATCTGCTTTACCATCGGGAAATGACTCAATTAAGAACTTTATTATTACCTTAAAACTCCTTATTTTATTAACTATAGAAAACTGATGTATCCCAATGAAATTCATAATTTCAAAAAAGAGAGGGAAGATTTGAGGTTGTTTTAGGATCTCTTACGTAATAGAGCTACTGCGAGTATGATTATAGCTATAGCTTCAATGACTATGCCCACTGTTAAGGTAGTGACTGTTCCCGATATTCCAGCCACACTTGCCTTGACGGATTCCACGCTACTCTTTAGTTCATCTACGCTTGAGCTTAGGGCTGAAATAGATTTAGCGATTGTTTCTAGTTCCGGAATTTTCGGAGCTGAAATGATAGGCTTGTAGGATGCGTAGCCTTTTTTAACCCAAAATTCGGCATCGTCGGTAGGTATTCTTTCCGCATCGCCCGCGCTAAATGGACCATACCATACTAAATCTATTCCTCGGAATTTGGGCGTGGACTTTGTGAAGTAGACAGTGGTATACTCTACGGTTCTGGGTCTTACACCTCCCACCCATTCACCTTTTTCAGTTGGATAGCCAGCTACCACTGTAAGGAAGGTTGCCCACCATGGAACTGGCATGTTCCATGGATTGTCAGCATCAGGCCAGCCGGTCCAGTAATAAGTATTGATTGGTACTAGTGCTGGTGCCTGCGTGGTGGGTATAACTGGAAGATCTTTATAGAATATTTCGTAGGCCTTTCGGAAGAGCTCTATGCATTTTTCTTGGTTAGTTGGAGGCGTAATTGCCAATTCCTCAACGATAGCATCATACTCTTTATTTATGTAGCGGAATGAGTTTAGATCCGGCCAGTCAACCTCTTCGCCTAACGGTCTGGTATGCTTGCTATGAAGTGCATCTAAGTTACCTAACGGGTCGGGAGCTCCTGGGCAAATCCAAAAGCCCATCGCATCCCAGTCTCCAGCTTTAGATGCGTGACTAAAGGCTGTGCCTGTAAGCGTTCTTAATGAGACGGCTATGCCTCCTGCCTTTAACTGATCAACTAGGACAGCGGCGACTTTCATTAGTTCCGAGGCTCCTGAATCAACTAGATAAGTCATCTCTAGTTTAGTGCCATTAGGAGTTGTCCAGATACCGTCTACTTTCTTGAATCCTAAACTCTTGAATATCTCCTCAGCCTTTTTAGGATCGTATTTTGCAGGTTCATACTTTTCAATCAGATCTTTGATGGCGTCGAAGTATGGTTTATATCCCCCGTAGTTAGGATGCAGCACCGAGCTAGGTTCAGTTGTACCCTCATACGCTATTCTTATTAGGGCATCCCTATCGATCATGTATGAAATAGCTTTTCTAACCTCTGGCAGGCTCCAAGGATACTTCGCATTATTTATGAACAGAAATCTTGGGCATGGATCTAGCCAAGCATATGGCTCAGTTGCATGCCAAGCCTTAACATATGGATTCTTCTCTCTCACCTTTAGGAACGAAGCAAGCGTCAACATTCCTATCTGAGCGCAATCGATATCATTCATGATCAGCCTTTCCGCAACGATATCTTCAGGGCCGAAATTTTGGAAGATTATGTATTTTGGTGCAGGTCTAACTCCAAATTTCTCCGTAACCCACCAATCGTCTCGCCGTTCGTAGACGAATACTTTTTCACTAACGCTCACGACTTTATAGGGCCCCGTTCCTACGGGAGGATAAAACTTGAATGTTAGTGGATCTTTTCCTTCCCATATATGCTTGGGCAATATTGTTATGCCACCCCAGCACGGAACAGCGGCAAAGGCTTCTCGAATGAGGTGGAAACGTGGGTTAGCAGTTTTTAAGTAGAACTTAACAGTGTAGTCATCTACTTTTTCAACTCGGCTGACCCAGTGTGCAACGTTTTCTGACCAGATTAGCTTCGGTGCATACTTCAGTAGCAGATTATACGTAAATACTACATCATCTGCGGTGAATGGCTTTCCATCACTCCATTTTATGCCTTTTCTCAGATATACTGTGATTTGCTTGTAATCTGGAGAGTACTCGTAACGTTCAGCTAACCATGGTATGAATTCTCCGGTCTCATAATTGGAGTAGAACAAATATTCAAATATTAGCTGATGCGCGCCTCTTCCCGATCTACTGCCAGTTCCGGGGACATATATATTGAAGTTTGTGGGATCATGATACGTTTTCGGATGGGCTACGATTAATGTCTGATCTCTTTCATAAATCTGGGCTGAGACTGCTGGAAAACTTATTTGAAAAGTTCCTGCCAGCAATGTGAAAATTGTGAAGGCCACAAGAATAGTAGCATGCCTAGAAATAACATGTTTATTCATTTTCCCTCACTTATAACGTGGATTCTTCACACATAAGAGTTTAAATTATTCTTAACTATATATAATTTGTGGCATTGCAGACAATTATAAGTTCAGAAACTATCAATATTTCTTTCATTTTTTTGTTTTTTTACTCGAACATATATTGGATTAGTCAGAGCTAATACTTCTGAAATTTCCGCATTATCGCTTTCTTGGCTATTATGCCTAATCACCTCAGCCCTAAAATATCCATCATTCTCTACTTGAGTTCTGTAGGCGACCCTATAATATGAGCTATTGACTTTTTCAATCTTTACAGTCTCTCCTCTTGAAATAAGTTTAAATTCTAGATCCTTTGCCTTCTTTACTTCCGCATATATTGTGAGTTTATCTCCTCTCGACAAATGAACTTCATCACCACATATAGAATCAACTCTACCGTCGCCGTCAGCATCAGCATATAAATAGATCTGTGGGCCGTTAACATACCTAGAAATGAACACATGTCCCCTTCTGATGGCATTTAGGATATTATTAACTGAAAGCATGTCAGAATAAACCCACGTTGTAGGGTTTCCCAATCTGGGAAGGTCAGTTCCGTGGAAGTCACTTCCACCAACGGCCACTATCTTTTTGCCTTTTTGGAGCAGACTGTCCCACCAGATTAGGGATCTATAATCATAGATGGACCATGGTCCATGCCATACCTCTATACAGTCGAATCTGCTGACTTCTCTGAATCTCCAGTAGCCGTCAGGAAAATTCATGTCTTCAGGATGGTTTATGGAGAATAAAAGCCCTTGAGAATGCACCTCATCAATCAATTCTTGAAAATCTTCCATACTGCGTCTTCTGAAGTCAATCCACTTGCGGTTTCCCCAGACATTTGCATGCCCGTAATACGTCGTCACCTCTTCAGCGGGTATTAAAAGAAAATCTGAAGATTCATATTCTTCAACATGTAAATTCTGACTAATCGTATTATGATCTGTGAGGGCGACAAAGTTGAGACCTATCGTCATAGCTTCATTCACAAGATCCCGGATAGATTTCGCGCCGTCACTATGGTTTGTATGAACATGTAGATCTCCTTTAAACCATCTCTTCTTTGGAGTCTCGGCATATTCTTGTTTAAAAGGACGAATAATTTTTCTTTTTTGCAGTTCTCTATTAATACCGCCGATTCTTACCTTGATTGTGTAACGGCAACCTTCTTGAGAAATTTTATAAAGTCCGAGAATTATCTTCCACGAGCCCGGATATATTTTCCCATGTAAGTATCCAGGTGTTGCGGCATTTTCGGATATAAATAATTCAGATTTATTGGAGCCGCTCCAGCCTCGGAAGGATCCTTTGGAATCGAATACTCCGATATCAAGTACGTTATCGCCCTTGGAATAGTTATAGCTTATTTGGAGTATACCAGCCTTTTTGGGAACTTTGAAGAGAACGTATTTATAATCTGACGAATTTTTATCTTCCTTACTAACTCTGCCTTCGAATATATATTCTTTGAGTATCCTCAACTGGATCCTTCCGATTTAGGCAACTTTTCAGGGTTCTTTTTGCACTATTGTTACTAGTTTACGAACGAATTAAAAAGATTTTTTGGAAAAATAAGGATTTTCCCAAAATGCTATATTGAACATGTAAAAGGCTCAGAAATCTTTATAATTTCTTCCAATTTATTATATTGAGCGAGGAGATTGTTGTGGTGTCTTATAGGAAATATCTTGTTGAGAGGACATTAACGTTTATAATTTCTATGTTTTTTTCGATAACTATAGTTTTTTTGGTACCTCGCCTTGCACCCGGCGATCCTATAAAAACAGCCTTGGAGCAAGTTATAGTTGGTGGCGGTAGCGAGATCGAGAAGACGGTAGAGGAATATAAGCGCATGCTCGGCTTAGATAAGGACTTAGCGACCCAGTACATCTTCTATATTAAGGAGCTTTTTAGAGGAAATTTGGGCTATTCTATTATGTATTTTCCAACACCAGTTATTGACATAATTATGCGTGCAATTCCATGGAGTATAGGTCTTTTGACTACTACGACTATTTTAAGCTGGATAATAGGCACTTTTATAGGTGCAATAGCTGGATGGCGAGGGGAAGGTTCAAGGTTCTTTAACATTCTAGCCTTTATTGCCTTGGGGTTATATGTTATTCCTTACTATATCTTTGCGGTAATATTAGCATATCTATTTGGCTACATAATAAGGATCTTTCCACTATCGGGAGGATATACCCCGGGGCTAATGCCAAGTCTCAATCTAGAGTTCATCCTAGATGTGATTTGGCATTCTACGCTTCCAGCTTTAAGTATAATTCTTTCATCTCTTGGCTGGTGGTTCTTGAGTATGAGATCTATGATAATAAACGTGAAGGGTGAAGACTTCATATTAATGGCGGAGGCTAAGGGTTTAAGAAAGAATCGTATTCTTTGGAAATATGCGTTTAGAAATGCCATATTACCACAAGTAACGGGGCTAGCATTATCTCTACGTAATGTAGTCGGCGGAGCATTACTAACGGAGGTTATATTTGCATATCCGGGGGTTGGGTATCTTATATTTACCGCCATAACAAACATGGATTACCCCCTAATACAAGGAGCCGTGCTATTTCTAATCTTTACAACATGCTTCCTCAACTTCGCTATAGACATACTTTATCCGCTGGTAGATCCTAGAATCCGATATGGAGAGGAATAGGAATATGCTCAGTTATAACCGTTTGGAAAGACGAGCATCCACACTTAGAAGATTGTTTACGATGCTTTTCAGTAACAGAATATTTACTTTAGGTTTTACCCTGTTCATGACAATTATAATAATAAGTTTGATAGGAAACCATCTATTTCCGCAGGAATTTATTAGGGTTGGAAATTTCCTACCCAATCAGCCGCCGAACTTGGAGGGTCATTTACTAGGAACGGACTCTCTAGGCAGAGATATAACCGCTCAACTGTTTATGGCAGTACTTAACTCATTACAGATAGGACTTATAGCTGCCGCTGTGGGCACCGCGCTAGGGACGATTGTAGGATTTATGTCTGGATATAAGGGCGGGATAGTCGATTCTATATTAAGGATAGTGATAGATGCTTTCCTTTCGATTCCGTCTCTTATATTTTTGGTGCTTATCGCTAGCGTAGTTAAAACTGTTGATGTATGGTCTGTAGCGATGCTATTATCAATGTTTAGCTGGGCTAACCCTGCGAGGCAGGCAAGAGCTCAAATGCTGAGCCTTAAGGAGCGAGATTTCGTCTATATGGCTAGACTTTCAGGCATGAATAGCTGGGAGATCGTCATAAAAGAAATCATGCCTCACATATTTGCATGGATGACTGCAAACTTTACTAATGCAGTTTTATGGGCTATTCTAACCGAGTCTGGACTCTCAATAATGGGGGTAGGGCCACAGGGTGAGATAACTCTCGGCATGATGATCTATTGGGCCCTGAAATATGTGGCCCTATTCAGGGGTCTATGGTGGTGGTGGATGACGCCCGTCTTTACCCTAATATATCTGTTCATTTCACTTTACCTAATGCATCTGGGCATGGATGAGGTTTTTAACCCACGGCTAAGGGATAAGAGGGGATAAAGATTGCCAGATACGCTTCTAGATGTTCGGAATCTTATAGCATATTACATGACACCTACAGCTCCTGTTAGAGCCGTAGATAACGTAAGTTTTAATGTAACTGAAAAAGAGATTTTAGGCATAGCTGGCGAGTCTGGTTGCGGAAAATCAACCCTTGCATATTCGATCTTAAGACTTCTTAAGCCGCCGGGCTACATTAGGGGCGGAGAAGTTCTTTTTAAAGGTTCCGACCTCCTTAAGATAGAGGAGGAAGAGCTTAGAAGAATAAGGTGGAAACATATCTCGTATATACCTCAGAGCTCAATGAATGCTCTAAACCCCGTTATGAGAATAGAGGAGCAGATAGGAGATGCAATAATAAATCATGAAAAGATTTCTAAGGGTGAGCTGAGAAAGAGGATAGAAGATTTACTTGTAAGCGTGGGTTTATCCCCCAGTGTGGCTCACATGTATCCACATGAGCTAAGCGGGGGAATGAGACAGAGGGTTGTGATAGCGATGGCTATGGCATTGGATCCAGAGCTCATTATAGCGGATGAGCCTACAACAGCCCTTGATGTTGTTGTTCAGAGGGGAATTCTCCAGCTGCTAAGAGATATCAGATCTAAATTGAAAGCTTCAGTAATCATGATCACCCATGACATGGCTGCTCAGGCTCAGATAGTTGATAGACTCGCAATAATGTATGCTGGCAAAATCGTGGAGATAGGAGATGCAAACGATCTCTTCAATGATCCATTGCATCCTTATTCTCGAGCTCTCATATCAGCTATACCGTCGATAAGCGAGAAGAAGAAACTGAAGGGAGTACCGGGGTTCCCACCGGATCTTAGATCGCCTCCTCCTGGATGCAGATTCTATCCAAGATGCCCTCATCGAATTCCGGGCAAATGTAACGTCGATGAACCTCGGCTTATTGAGGTAAAGAATGATAGGCTTGTGGCATGTCATCTTTATAGGTGATAAAGAATGGAAAATGAAAACTTGATCGAGGTTAATCATCTAACTAAAGTCTTTGCATCGAGAGGAGTAATGAGTAAAGGGCAGATAAAAGCGGTAGATGATGTATCATTTAGCATGCCTCAGGAGAAACCCACGATTTTGACATTAGCGGGGGAGAGTGGTAGCGGAAAAACCACAATTGCCCGTCTTATTCTAGGTTTTATAAAACCAACATCAGGCAAGATTCTGTATCAAGGCCGGGATATATGGAAGATGACGAAAGATGAATGGGTAAGATACCGGAAAGAGGTTCAGGCAGTCTTTCAAGATCCATATGGAGCTTTTAACCCACTTCATAAGGTGGATAGAGTACTCACTATTCCCATCCGCAAATTCAAATTAGCAAATTCAGAAGAAGAAGCTACTGATCTAATATCCGAAGCATTGGGAGTTGTCGGATTAAAGACAGATGAAGTATTAGGCAAATATCCACATCAGCTCAGTGGCGGACAGAGACAACGCATTATGTTGGCGAGAGCTTTTCTTCTAAAACCTAAACTTATCGTGGCGGATGAGCCAGTTTCAATGATTGACGCCTCACTGAGAGCAAGTATTCTCAATGTTATGCTGGATCTTAAGAGTAAATTCTCCATTTCTTTCCTATACATCACACATGATCTCTCCACGGCGAGATATGTAAGCGATAATATCATTGTGATGTATTTGGGAAGCATCATGGAGATGGGCCCCGTGGATAAAGTTTTAGTGAAGCCTCTGCATCCATATGTTAAACTTCTCATAGACTCCGTTCCCGTACCAGATCCAGAGAGAAGATGGAAAAATAGGATAGAACTACCGCGAATAGAGATTACGAGTCAATCATTACAAACCCGCGGATGTAAATTTTATCCTAGATGCTCTCAAAGGATGGAGAAATGTAGCAAAGAGAGGCCTGATCTAGCGAATGTAGAAGAAGACCGATGGGTAGCATGTCATTTATACCAATAAAAATTCGAGCTAGGCCTATTTAACGACCGCAAGTAAGGCTTTGATACGATTAAGATGATTCTCTTGAGAAATGCGAAATATCTGGAAGCTCCTTGAACACTTTAGCTGCAAATAAATGAGGCTGACTGAATTATTAACTGGTCAGACATGACGAAATACAATAAATTCGATAAGCATCCCGTATCTCTATTGGGAGGAGCTGTTCCAATTTAATAAACATGGAGTCCTGCTACAATCCAGCCTTAGACTAATAGACTATTAGTGATTTCTGAATGCCTCAATGGCGACATTACATAATTCCCTTGTAATAAATAAGGCCGAAAATAAAGTCTTTTCAATGACCTCACCTAGTTGTTCCAGTCTCTTAAATCGAAGAGACAATTACTAGCGAGTTACTTTCTTCTTTTCTTGACGTACATGTAACAAACCAAAACATAGGATCTTCCGTTAAATTTTTACATAACTATTTTTTAGAGGTTTAAGCACATTCCTTATATGCGAGGTGTAAGTGTTGAAAATCATCGTTACAGGTGGATGTGGATTTATAGGAAGCAATCTTGTTGAGAGATTAGTTAAGGACGGATATTCAGTTGTTGTCTTTGATAATCTGCATACGGGAAACCTTGAGAATATTAAGGGTTTAGACGTTGAATTCTTCAATGAGTCCTACAGCAAGCTCACCGATCTAGTTTCCGAAGCGGATGTTGTCTTCCATTTGGGAATTCCATCCTCAAGCCCCATGTATAAAGAAAATCCGAGACTTGTAGGAGAAGCAATCAACGATGCGATCGAAATATTCGAGTATGCGAAGAAAACTGGCTGTAAAGTTGTCTATGCAAGCAGTAGTAGCATCTATAATGGCAATAAGATTCCATATAGGGAAGACATGCCGATCTATGTTACGGATTTCTATACGGAGTGCCGATACGCCATTGAAAGACTCGCAAAGCTCTATAACATTCTCTACGGAGTTAAGAGTGTAGGGCTAAGATTCTTCAGCATATACGGTCCCAAAGAGAGATATAAAGGCAGATATGCAAACATAGTCTCCCAGTTCCTTTGGGCCATGCAGAAAGACGAGCCTCCCATCATATTTGGTGACGGTACGCAAACAAGGGACTTCACACATGTATACGACGTCGTGGATGCCTTAATACTGGCATGGAAGAAAAACTTCGAGTGTGAAATCTTCAATGTTGGAACAGGCGTTGCGCATAGCTTCAATGAGGTTGTTGAGCTAATCAATAAAATCTTGGGGAAGAATATAAAGCCCGTATACAAGCCTAACCCAATAAAGAATTACGTTTATCACACATTAGCAGATACAACTAAAGCTGAAAAAATGCTTGGATTCAAAGCTAAGATATCTCTTGAGGAGGGACTAGTTTCCCTCGTTAAGGAGTTCTCAGAATCTTAATGCTTCTCAGCCATAGTCACTATAACGCTACTCTTTTAACTTTACCGCTATGAATCTTTATCAGAGCAATAAGTTTCCCCGCCTATTCCTCCAGCCTTTATTTCTAAACCTCGAACAGTAATAATCTTCTAATCTGGCGGATCAGTTAACAATAGAGATTTATATTTCAGAAGAACCTCTATGGAAAGGATCGCAGGTGATCGCATGGCGAAGGTTAAGGGAATAATCTTTGACTTAGATGGAACCCTAGTCCGCTTGCCTGTAGATTGGAGGAGAGTATTAAATACTATTGAGGAAATGCTTGGAACGAAGGTAAAGTCGCTTATAGGGCTATATGCAGAAATATGGGGAACAAAGACCTACGAAGCTGTCTCTCGCAAAGTTGAAGAGTTTGAAATGGCCTCTCTTAATAAGATGGAAATTCTGGATGATTCACCTAAACTTTTGAAAAGCCTATCGACAAAATACTTTATAGGGTTGGTTACGTTTCAGAGCCGGAAAGTTGCGAGAAAAATTATTGAGAGGATTGGTGTGGAGGAGATAGTAATAGCTACGAGAGATGACTCTCCAACACGTGCAGATCAGATAAGCCTCATAATCTCATCAACCTCGCTAAATCCAAGAGACTTCTTGATCGTCGGAGATAGACTTAATGATGTTTATTCCGCGCTTAGAGTCGGATGCAATGCTGTTCTTGTGGACAGGACAGGGAGAAATCTTCAAAACGAGAAGGAGTTTATTGTAATCCAAGACTTGAAGGCCTTGCCGAAAATAATTAGGGAAATCGAATGAATCAATAGTAACACTATTACTTTTGCTTTTATATCCTCATAGCCAAGAAAGATTCAATGCGTAAATTAAGCGTGGATAAAGCTCCTAGAAGAAGTCTCTCGCCTATAATCTCTATTAAGCCTTTGAATACCAAAATATCCTAAAGGTTACCCTTAAAATGAAAATGAATAGATGAAAATTTGATTTGGTGAAGGAATGAAGACGTCGTATTCCCTATACTGCCCATCGAGAAATCACTATGCAGATGATTATCAAGACTACCGATAGAATTAACACTACTTCTGGACGGACTCTTATTCCAGGGGTATCCTCCTCAAAGAATCTGAGCAGTCCAGCTCCCGTCGCGGGCATGGGAGCTCTTCGTTCTCTCCGCCTCTTTCTCCTACTCATCATTCATCATCCAGATCAAGATTAAACATCATGAATAATATAGATTATGATTGTTGAATATTTAATTTATTCCATCGTTTGCGGATGCTACCAATAGGAGTTTTTTTATTTTTATGTGAGAAAATATATGTTATGCGTACCAGATACATCTTCATAACGGGTGGAGTTATTTCGGGTTTAGGAAAGGGCATAGTCACATCCTCAATAGGTAAGATGCTTCAGTTTCGAGGTTTTAAGGTAACAGCATGCAAGATAGACCCGTACATAAATTATGATGCTGGAACGCTTAGACCTACAGAGCACGGTGAGGTTTGGGTTACTGAAGATGGAGGTGAAATCGATCAGGATCTTGGACATTACGAACGATTCCTAGATATTAATATACCTAAGAGCCACAACATCACAACTGGTCAGGTATTCTATGAAGTTATTAAGCGGGAGAGGGAGGGGAAGTATTTAGGGCAAACCGTTCAGCCGATACCGCATGTGACTGACGAGATTAAAAGGAGAATAAGGAGGATCGCGAAGGAATCTAAGGCTGATTTCGTCCTAGTTGAGATTGGAGGAACAGTCGGGGACTATGAGAACGTGCTTTTCCTCGAGGCAGCTCGGCAGATGAGGCTTGAGAAAGAAGAAGTGCTTTATGTTCACGTAGCTTACTTGCCTATACCTAAGAGTCTAGGGGAGATGAAGACTAAGGCTGTTCAACATTCCGTCCGTGAACTTGGACGCTTCGGAATCCAGCCGGACTTCATAATTGGAAGAGCAAGCATGCCTCTGGATGATGTAAGAAAGAGGAAAATCGCCCTATTCTGTAATGTGAAGGAGGAAGATGTTATATCCGATCCAGATATTGAAAATATCTATAAGTTGCCATTAATCTTTGAGGAGGAAAGATTTGGAGACAAGATTCTTTCAAAATTCGGATTACCGCCCATAAAGCCTAGAAATGAGGAATGGAGAAGATTCATCGAGAAAGTTGAGAGTCTAAAGGAGACCGTTAAGATCGGAATAGTGGGAAAGTACTTTGACATAGGGGAATTCAAGCTTCCAGATTCCTACATATCTGTTATAGAAGCAACAAAACATGCAGCTTGGAGTAGCAATAGGAAACCAATAATTAAATGGATAGATTCTAAAGATTTCGAAGAGAAGAGGGAAAACCTTTCTATACTGGATGAGATGGATGGTATAATAGTTCCTGGTGGATTCGGTAAAGCAGGCATTGAAGGCAAAATAGCGGCAATAAAATATGTTAGGGAGAAGAAGATACCATTCCTTGGCTTATGCCTTGGCTTACAACTTGCAGTTATAGAATTCGCAAGGAATGTCTGCGGCTTAAAGAATGCAAATTCGTCGGAGTTCGATCCTGACACGCCGCATCCAGTAATTGATCTTTTACCTGAGCAGAAAGAAGTACTTAAGAAATCAAGGTATGGAGCTACCATGCGTCTTGGAGGACAGCGAGTGAAAATCAAGCCCGGAACTCTAGCTCATCGTCTCTACAAAAAGACAGAAGTAATTGAGAGGTTCAGGCATAGATATGAGATCAACCCTAAATATGTACATCTTCTCGAGTCATATGGCTTCGTATTCTCCGGCATGACTCCGGACGAGAAAATAATGCAGATAGGGGAGCTTCCGAGTCATCCATTCTTCATTGGAAGCCAGTTTCATCCAGAGTTCACATCGAGAGTCCTCAAGCCTAATCCTCTCTTTAAAGGCTTCATTGAAGCCAGCATAGAACGAAATAGGAAGGTAAGGAAAGGTCGACGTTAAGATTCCATTAAAGAATCCAAACGTATCTTCGAAGATGTAATTGGAAACGAAAGCTTTTTTTGAGGAATATTCGTTAAAATAATGGGTTTAAAGGAGTGATGCATACTTGAGAATCGGAGTTCTTACAGGAGGAGGAGATGCTCCTGGACTAAACGCCGCGATAAGAGCCATAGTGAAG
This sequence comes from Candidatus Bathyarchaeota archaeon, assembly GCA_021158305.1. Taxonomy (GTDB): domain Archaea; phylum Thermoproteota; class Bathyarchaeia; order Bathyarchaeales; family DTEX01; genus B63. The sequence continues at coordinate 3,988 of JAGGUU010000130.1, read as the reverse complement.
AAAGCTGAGAAGTATGGATACGAAGTAGTTGGAATCCGCCGCGGCTGGGCTGGCCTTCTAAACTTAGACACAATGGATCTCAAATATGAGGATATAAAAGATGTAATACGGAGAGGCGGAACAATCCTGAAGACATCCCGAACAAATCCCATGAAGATCGAAGATGGCATAAAGAAAGCTTGTGAAAACTTTAAGAAGCTTGGATTAGATGCGCTTATAGCCATCGGGGGAGACGATACATTAAGCGTGGCGGCGGCGCTGAGTGAAGCCGGACTAAACGTGGTTGGAGTGCCGAAGACCATAGACTACGACGTTCCTGGAACGGAGTTCACGATAGGATTCGACACCGCTGTGAACACGGCTATGAGGCTTATAGAGAATTTGAAGGATACGGCTGAATCCCATGACAGAGTCTTTGTGGTTGAAATAATGGGAAGACATGCAGGATGGATCGCATTATACTCTGGACTTGCCGCTGGAGCAGACCTCATATTGATACCTGAAGAACCCTTCAGCATAAAAGAAGTAGCGGAATTCGTGAAGAAGAAGATCGAGAAGGAAGGAAAGGGACCAATACTCATAGTTGTTGCAGAAGGAGCCTTAATAAAAGATTACAAGGGTCCCATAACGAAGGATGCCACGGTTGATCAGTTCGGCCATATTCGCTTAGGAGGAATAGGCGAATTTCTAGCTAAAGAAATAGGTAAGGCTACGGGAGCCGAGACTAGAGCCTGCGCGCCGGCTCATGCGATAAGAGGGGGATCGCCGACGGCTCTTGACCGCTTTATCTCTACAAGACTGGGCCTAGCAGCTGTTGATCTCATCAAAGAAGGAAAATATGGGTATATGGTTGCCTTGAAAGGCACCGATATCGTTCATGTACCGCTTTCAGAGGTAACTGGAAAAACTAAGACTGTGAACAAAGAACTCTACGAGGAAGCGAAAGTTTTCTTCGAATGACCCTTCACATTTTAATAGATTCTTCCGGCTAAAGCATAATCTCAATACCGTTTATCTTTAAGAATTTTTCAAGCTCATGCTTATAGGGCAATGCTGTTATAGCTCCACGTTTCGTGACAACAAGGGCTCCAACAGCGTTCGCCACTAGGAGACATGTATGCAGATCCCACTCCTTTACCAGCCCTGTTAGGAGACCTGCATTCCATCCGTCACCGGCGCCAGTTGTATCTATAGCTTTCACCTTAAAGGCTGGAAGATGCTCTTTCTCTCCCGTCTTCATCTGTATAAAGGCTCCCTTTGATCCCATCTTTACCCCGACAATTTCAACTCCGTACTTAAAGGCCTTTTCAGCAACTTTCTCTGGATTCTCGGTTCCGAAGATGAAAGCTGCTTCTTCCAGAGAAAATGTTGCTATGTTCGAGAGTCTCAGCGCTTTTCCATAAATTCTCCTAATTGTCTTGGTAGATCTCCAAACATCAAGTCTTAAGGTCGGATCAAACGATATGCAGACGCCTGAGGATTTAGCTCGCTTAACAGCGTAGAGGATCGCTTTTCTGGAGGGATTCTGAGATAACGCGAATCCAGAGATATGCAGTATCTTCGCCTTGGAAATATAATCCATATCGATGTCCTCAATTGATAGTGAACTGTCAGCCGTTCCGGCGACCCAAGGCTTCCGATAAAAGATGAATGTTCTTTCACCTGTCTCAGGTTCGTTTGCCACGAAGCTTATCGTCGTCCGCATGCCCTTCTTGACCCTCACGTGAGAGGCATCAACTCCGTTATTCTCTAATTCGCGTATTAGAAAACTTCCAAATGGATCTTCACCGACGGCGGTTACTACTCCCGTCTTAAGGCCTAGCCTAGCCGCACCGACTATCGTGTTCATCGGCGCTCCTCCGAAACATTTTTGAAAGAGCCTTACGTCGGTATATGATCCGTACTCTGTGCCGACAAAGTCTATTAAAATCTCACCCATTCCTATCAGGTCTAGGGACATCTTAACACGCCTCCAGAGGTAAAATTATTCCTTTTTATATAGTCTGCTAATACCATTCATGTAAGGCCTTAGAACCTCGGGGATTATTACGGAGCCATCTTTCTGCTGGTACTGCTCAAGTATCGCTATCATTGTCCTACTGGTTGCGAGCGCCGTGCTATTCAGCGTGTGCACGTATCCCTTGGGCGGCTTTCCGACTCCTTCCCGATACTTTATTCCTAGTCTTCTCGCTTGATAATCTGTGCAGTTAGAGTTTGATCCTGCCTCACGGAATTTTCCGTCAGCCATCCAGATCTCTGTATCGTACTTCTTCGCCGCAACTGTGCCTATGTCTCCAGTGCATACGTTAACGACTCGGTAGTGTAAGCCAAGTTTTTGATAGAGCTCCTCGCAGTTTCGTTGCAGTTCCTCGTGTATCTCCCAAGATTGCTCAGGCAGGCAGAAGACGAACTGTTCAATCTTGTTAAATTGATGCATACGGAAGAAGCCCTTCGTATATTTTCCATGAGTCCCAACTTCCTTTCTGAAATTTGTGCTTATGCCGACGAACTTCATTGGAAGATCGCTCTTCAGGAGAGTTTCATTCATGAACATTGCGGCTATCGGATGCTCGCTTGTAGCGATTAAATAATGATCTTCACCTTCAATCTTGTACATTACATCTTCGAAGTCCGAGAGATCTATTACGCCTTCATATGGCTTTCTACGCATCATATACGGCGGCTCAATGAGGGTATAACCTTTCTTCATTAGAAAATCTATTGCGAATCTTTGAATAGCAAGATCAAGCAGTACGAGCTCATCTTTCAAGTAGTAGAATCCCGTGCCAGCGACTTTGTTAGCTCTCTCTTCATCGACAAGTCCTAAATCTAAGACTATCTCGAGGTGATTTTTCGGTTCGAAGTCGAACTTCGGAGGAGAACCCCATCTTCTTATCTCTACATTATCATTTTCGTCTTTACCGTACGGGACAGATTCATGCAGAAGATTTGGGATTCGCATAAGGAGCTCCCGGGCGCGTCGCCTAGCTTCCTCAGCCTTCAAGCTGAGATGATGAATCTTCTTCTGTACTTCCTCAGCCTTCTTAAGTAGATCTGTTACGTCTAAGCCTTGCTTCTTCCTCTTAGCTATCTGGAGGCTTAACTCATTCCTTCTTCTCCTATAATTGTTGACCTCTGTTTGCAGAGTCCTCCAAGCGTTATCGGCTTCTATGAACTTGTCAAGCAAAACCAAATATTCAGGATTATTCCGTCTTTTAAGGTTCTCCCTGACTAGATCCGGATTCTTGCGAATCAGATTTACATCAATCATCCTTCAGATTCTCCGCCGTCCCAGAAGAGTTAATCAACAAGGTGCCTAATAATTTTATAGCGCATCTCTTTTAATCTTCACTAAACCTTTTAATATTAGTGGTCTGTCAATTATTTGAATCACGTGAGGTAGGCAAAGTGTCGAGGAGAGGACGTGTTAAAGACAAGTGGCGTAGCAAAAGATGGTTCACCGTACTGGCCCCTGAATGCTTCGGAAGCGTTGAGGTTGGGTCGGTTGTAGCTGATGAGCCGGAGAAACTTATCGGCAGAACCGTTGAATCTACACTCTACGACATAACTGAGGATTTTGCTCATCAATATTTGAAGATATACTTTCAGATCCGTGACGTCCAAGGAAGAAGAGCTCTAACAATTTTCAAGGGACATGAGTATTCGAGAGATTATCTTAGAAGTCTCGTTAGGCGAAGAACGACAAGAGTGGATTGCATAGTGGATGTCACGACAAAAGATGGATATACTCTTAGAGTATCAGCGGTTGCATTTACCCTTACAAGAATAAAGACCTCTCAGGAGAAGGCAATCCGCGCCATTATGAAGAAGGTTGTCGAAGAGAAGGCATCCTCCCTCTTATTCGATCAATTCGTGCAAGAGGCTGTACTTGGAAAGATAGCATCAGACATATACAATGAGGCTAAGAAAATCGTGCCTTTACGCCACGTGGGAATAAGAAAGTCTAAGCTTCTCTCTAAGCCACCTC
>JAGGUU010000155.1 GCA_021158305.1 Candidatus Bathyarchaeota archaeon | reverse complement strand
TTGCTACGACGAAGGAGGGAATTGATAAGCTCTTGGAAGCTGTACTCGAGGCTGCTAGGGAGAAGAAGAGAAGAAAAGTGACTATAGGTTATGGTAAGGCTGCTGAGAAGCTTATCTCAAGGGTTGAGAGAACGATCCTTAAGGACAAGGACTTGTCGAGCAGATATCCGACGAGGTGGCTTGCGATTAAGATCCTCGAAGGAGATGAAGAGATCCTAAAAGAGGTTGAGAAAAGTAGATTTAGAAATGAGATCTTGGAGGTAATTAATTGAGCGTGAAGGCTAGAGAAGTGCTGGGCGAAGACCCTGAGGTTTTCTTCGCTGAGAAACGCTATGAATTCATAGCAGAAATCTTGCCGAGGGTTCTTAGAGGAGCTAAGCCTCTGACACTCTCAGATCTCCTAGACAGAGTTTTTCTGAACAAGTACTTGGGCATACCAATCTTCCTCGCATTCTGGTGGGCTCTTTTCCGTTTCACCTTTGACGTTTCAGCTCCATTCTCAGACATCATAGATATGTTCTTCAGCAGTCTTGGAGAGATTTCATATTCAGTAATCGGAGATGAGCATATCGCAAGCTTTTTGGCTGAGGGAATCTTTGGGGGATTGGGCGGCGTGCTCGTCTTTCTTCCACCAATATTCTTCCTCTTCTTCGGACTGTCGATACTCGAGGACAGCGGCTACCTGGCAAGAGCTGCCTTCGTAGTTGATAGAATCATGTATAAACTTGGGCTTCATGGGAAGTCCTTCATTCCTATGCTTATAGGATTCGGATGTAATATTCCGGGGATTATGGCTACGAGAACAATAGACAGCGAGAAGGATCGAATACTGACGATACTTGTGAATCCGCTGATGTCCTGCAGTGCTAGGCTTCCAGTTTACGTCCTAATTGGCGGAGCAGTCTTAGGCTCATATGCAGCGGCCGGAACCTATGCCATGTATATTCTCGGAATAGTTTTAGCGGTATTCGTCGCCTTACTTCTTAGGAGGACTATACCATACTTTAAGGGAAGACCCTCACCCTTCATTCTTGAACTCCCTATGTATTCTATGCCGACATTCAAGAGCACATTGATTCACATGTGGGAGAGAGGCGTTTTATTCCTAAAGAAGGCTGGAACAATAATCTTGGCTGGTATTATAGTTGTTTGGTTTCTCTCAAGTCATCCATGGGGTGCGCCCCTAGAAGAAACCTATTTAGCGATGCTTGGACATGCGCTTGAGCCTATCTTCCGCCCGCTTGGTTTCGACTGGAGAGGCGCCGTGGCATTAGCCTTCGGCTTCATAGCTAAAGAAATAGTTGTCGGATCCTTCGCTGTAATGTTTGGAATGGGTGAAGAGAGCGAGATAGGAGAGATTCAGGAAGTCATTAGGAGCGAAGGAATCTTTACACCGGTCACAGGGCTGGCTTTTATGGCATTCACGCTGATTTATATACCATGCGTCGCAACCCTTGGCGTCATATATAGGGAGACGAATTCTTGGAAATGGACGATCTTCGCAGTTCTGTACGGACTTGTACTAGCATATGCTGTTTCTCTACTAATCATCACGGTAGGACATGGTTTAGGATACATGTAAGGAGGCAATGTTATGGAAATGAATAAAAAGATGGGAAGATATATGGCGGCATACGCGGCGATCATAGGGGGATTATACATCATCATAGGCATTGCTGAGTTCTCAGCGGCGTTCTGGAACTGGTTCATAAACCCCGAAGGCAATCTTTCTCTGCTAGGCCTCCCCGGGGACGATTTGTTTGGGGGACTTGCAGCCCTTGTGATAGGCATCGTCTTTCTCGGGGCTCTTCCTTTATGGAGGGATAAGTATGAATCCATAGGATTCATTCTGGTCGGCGCTCTGCTCTCGGTTACATTTGGGACAGTATACCTGCTAATAGTATTTGCAGATGGAATTGGAGCTTGTTTGTCCTATTTGTCAGGTGAGGGATGGACGTGGGAGTGGTTGGCGGCGGGGACATTGAGTACTGGAATTTTTAGACCCGAGATATGGCTCGCTTTCTTATCTGCGCCGTTAGGATATGTAGCTCTGAAAGTAGTAAGGCGAAGTTAACTAGAGAGATTCTTAATATGATTCGTTTGTAAGCGGCTAATTCTCTCTAAACTTCAAGATCACCCCTAAGGATTGAAGTCTTTCCCCAAAGGGGTCAAGCAGTCTCTGATAAACCTGCTTTGCATCCGTCCATCTGTAGCGGTCAGTGATTAAATCTTTTACATTCACAAGACCTGCAGAGAGAAGATCAAAGAAGAGCTCAACATTTCTTTCCCATGTCCAAGGATTGTATGGAGTCTCATGGGAAGGATGACTTGAGACGTGGGTACCTATAATTACTCTGCTAGGTCTGTTTACTAAGTCGTGGAAGTCTAGCTTCGTAATGCCTCTTGGAGAGCTCAGAAGTATAAGTCTTCCCTGCTCCTTGACGAGGCTGAGTTCCCAAGGAATAACCTCCGGATTTCCGGTGACTTCGAAGACGACATCAGCCCCCTTCCCCTTTGTTAACTTCATAATTTTCTCTGCTGCATCTTCCCTTTCTGGCTGTATAGTAACGGCTGCTCCAAGTTTCCTAGCAATTTCTAATCTTTTATCAGAGAGATCCACAGCGATCACTGGAAATCCGCCGCATAGTCTACTGAACTGACATGCAAGCTGCCCTAGAATCCCAGCACCAACTATCACCACTGTTTCTCCGAGTTTAATATCTGCCAACCTAACAGAGTTCATGACGGTTGCGGATAAAGTTCCGAAAGTAGCTTCTTCGTCGGATATGCCATCCGGCACCTTCACGGCTCTTCGTTCATCAACAACTGCATATTCAGCATGAGGCGCGGTGCTTAAAACCCGGTCTCCAGCCTTAAGTCTTTTGACTTTCTCTCCAACAGATTCGATCACTCCGCAATTGGAATATCCGGGAACCACAGGGTACCTTGTTATGTTATCCCAGACAGAGCCTTTAGGATATTCTCCGCTGAGCATCGTCAGTTCGGTACCTGTACTTATTAACGTCGCCCTGGTTCTTATCAAGACTTGGCTTGGAGAAGGCTCCGGAACTTCTGTTTCCTCAATCTCGACTTTTTTAGGTTCTCTAAAGATTATCCGTCTGCAACGCATTTCTCATAACCCACGTATATCTATACGCTTTTTAAAGAAATGTTTAATCATGCAGAGAATCGTCTGTTTCTTTAATGGCTTCAATAAAGTATTTGAGGAGCCTTGTGCATTTGTAAGTGAGGCATGCATAATTTGAGTTTAAATCTGCGTTTTTGTGTATCATATTGCAGGAGGAGCTAATTATTGATAGAGAAGATTAGAAAGCGGGATGGGCGAATAGTAAAGTTTGATAAGAAGAAAATAGTGGAGGCCATATGGAAGGCTGCCCAAGAAGTCGGCGGAAAGGATAAGAAGAGAGCTGAAGAATTAGCAGATCAAGTTGTCCAGTTGTTAGAGAAGAGACTGAAGCCTGGAGAAATACCCACAGTTGAACAAGTTCAAGATATGGTTGAGAAGGTTCTGGTTGAGAATGGACACTACAAAACGGCGAAGGCGTACATACTTTATAGGGCGCTCCATGCCCAGATAAGAGAGCTTGTAGACGAGTATCTCCAGAAGAAGACATGGCTCATTAGAGAAAACTCGAATATGACATACTCGCTGCAAGCATTAAACTTTCATATATCTTCCCAAGTGATCTCACAATACTGGCTACACAGAATTTTTAAGCGAACTCCGGAGATAAGAAAGGCGCACGTGAATGGCGATTTCCACATACATAACCTTGCGGTTTTAGGTCCATACTGTGTTGGATGGGACCTGCAAGACTTGCTCTTGACCGGATTTAAAGGCGTAAGGGGAAAGATTACAAGTAGACCTGCGAAGCATTTGAGAACCGCTCTCGGCCAAGTTGTTAACTTCTTCTTCACTCTTCAAGGAGAAGCAGCCGGGGCGGAGGCATTCTCGAACTTCGATACATACTTAGCACCGTTCATACGGTATGATAGATTAGACTTCAAGACTACGAAGCAGGCGCTTCAAGAGTTCATGTTCAACATGAATGTTCCAACAAGGGTTGGCTTCCAGACTCCATTCACAAACATAACCCTAGACTTGGAAGTTCCAAAGTTTATGGAGAACGAGCCTGTTATAGTTGGCGGGAAGATCCTAGATGAAACTTATGGAGACTTCCAAGAGGAGATGGATATCTTCAATAAGGCTCTAGCCGAGGTTATGCTTGAAGGAGACGCCGTGGGCAGAGTCTTCACATTCCCGATACCGACGATAAATATCACGAAGAAATTCGATTGGGAGAGCCCAGTTCATCGGAAAATATTCGAGACATCAGCGAAGTATGGAGTCCCATATTTTGCAAACTTCATAAATAGTGACATGAAGCCTGAGGATGTTAGGAGCATGTGTTGCCATCTCCGCCTTGATAAGAGAGAGCTGAAGAAACGTGGAGGTGGGCTCTTCGGTGCGAATCCACTAACTGGGAGCATAGGTGTAGTTACGATAAATATGCCTCGCATCGGCTATCTATCAAAGGATGAAACAGAATTCTTTGAGAGACTTGACTACTTGATGGAGCTAGCTAAGGAAGCGCTGGAAACAAAGAGGAGATGGCTTGAAAGGTTCACGGAGATGGGGCTGTATCCATACTCAAAGTTTTATCTGCGCAGAATAAAGGAAGAATTCGGCGAATACTGGAAGAATCATTTCAATACGATAGGCCTCGTAGGCATGAATGAGGCTTGCTTAAACTTCCTCGGATGTACAATAGGAGATAAGGATGGGTTAGACTTCGCTATTCGAGTACTAGACTACATGAGGAATAGGCTGCAGGACTTTCAAGAAGAGACTGGGAACATATACAATTTAGAAGCTACACCAGCTGAGGGGTCATCTTATAGATTGGCTAAGATAGACAAGAAGAAGTATCCAGACATAATCGTCGCGAATAATGAGGAGGTTAAGAAGGGAGCCGCACCCTACTACACAAACTCCACGCAACTCCCAGTTTACTTCACAGATGATCTTTGGGAGGCTTTAGAGCTTCAAGATCCCTTACAGGTCAGGTATACTGGTGGAACAGTATTTCACATATGGCTTGGCGAGAGCAATCCCCCTGTAGACTCAGTAATAGCCCTTGTGAGGAAAGTCTGCGAGAACTTTCGGCTTCCATACTTCACACTTACGCCTACCTTCAGTATATGCCCAATCCACGGATACATCCCCGGAGAACACCACATCTGCCCAAGATGTGAAGCCGAGGGAAGGAAGACCCTATGTGAGGTGTACTCTAGGGCTGTAGGATACTTGAGACCTGTAGATCAGTGGAATGAGGGAAAGCAGGAAGAGTTTAAGCAGAGAGCTAAGTTTGATAAGGCACTTGTTTCTCCATAGTGTAAAAAGAGCGCTGGAAGAATGAGAATAGGCGGTTTTCAGAAGCTAAGCCTCCTTGATTATCCAGGTAAGTTATCGGCGATAGTCTTCACTATCGGATGTA
>JAGGUU010000187.1 GCA_021158305.1 Candidatus Bathyarchaeota archaeon | reverse complement strand
TTTCAATACGCATGAACGAGCTGGAGAGAGAAAAGATGGCGATAATCAAGTTCATCGAGGAGATTGAGGAAAAGAAGTATAGAGTCTTCATGGATGCTTTCAACAAAGTGAATGAGAGGCTTGACAGATACTTCTCTAAACTTACGGGTGGAGGAAACGCGGCGCTGAAACTTGAGAATCCAAAGGATCCATTCTCTGGAGGAGTAGATATGGTTGTTCAATTTGTAGGTAAGCCGCCGATCCTTGTAAACGGAGCCAGTAGTGGAGAAAGATCAGTCGCAGCTGTGGCCTTTCTTTTCGCTCTCCAAGAATTCACACCGGCATCTTTCTATCTCTTCGACGAGATAGATGCCCATTTAGATGCCTTCCATGTTGAGAGGTTGGGCGAGCTCTTAGCTGAAGAGGCGGATAAGGCTCAATTCATAGTTGTAACTTTGAAGCCTGAGATGGTGAGCAAAGCCGATCGGATATATGGCATATACGGGCGGGACGGAATCTCCTACGTCGTGTCCACAACATTTAAGGAGGTACCTGCCCGGTGAAGCCTGAATCTGAAAGGCCATTCTACTTTCATCCTCCTTGGAACATACTATTTGATCCACAAATGCTGGAGAAAATTGATCCTTGGAAGATAAACCTCTCCTTTCTTCTCCTCTCATTTCTGGAGGAGATGGAAAAACGATCTGTAATAGACTTTAGAGCCTCCGGAATAGCTCTAGATTCATCGGCAACAGTCTATCTCATGAAATCAAAGCTCCTGCTTAAGCTCGAAGAGCCGCCTTCCCCGCCGCCTCCCAAACCAAGCCCCGACTACGTTCCACCGCCCCTAATTCTCCCGCTACGATACGAATTGACAACTACTACTATTCAGAACCTGCTTGAGGCCTTAGAAGACGCTCTCAAAACGGAGAAGATATTTAGGATCAGAACACCCCAGCGTGGCGAATCATTCTCTCCCCCGCAGGGAGTAATACCTCAAGTCAGCATCTACCTAATGGAAATGGAGGAGCAGATGAGGATTCTCCTCCAAAAGATACGTTCAATCATCAGAAGAGGGGAGATAGCTACTTTTTCGAGACTCGTTAAAGGAATGAAGAAGATCGAGCAGGTGAGAGACTTCATAATACTTCTATTCCTTGCTCATAGAAAGAAGGTTTCATTATGGCAGAGTGAAGGATCCGATGAGATCTATATAACTCTGGGCGAGGGTGCAATTGATGGGGAAGCCAGATAAGGAAGGAAACGAAGAGCCTAAGGAAGACGATGTGAAAAGGAAGATTTCCCTGATAGAAGCGGCTCTATACGTCGCCGGCCGTCCCCTCGACCTAAAAACATTAGGAAGCATAATAGGTTCGAGATCTAAGCGGAAGATTAGAGAGCTTGCGAGAATGCTCATGAAAGAGTATCAGAAACGCAACTCCTCCCTCGAAGTTTTGGAGCTTGAGGATCAAAGATTCGTTCTCCAGCTAAAAGCCGATTATGCCTCAAAAGTTAGGAGGCTTGCAGTTAAGCCTCTTCTCACAGACGGGCCGCTCAGAACCCTCGCATATATAGCCTATAGGCAACCTGTATCACAGAAGCAAGTGATCTCCGCGCGTGGGACACACGCCTACAAACATATAAAGCAACTTCTGGAGATGGGACTTATCGAGAGAAAACGGTTCGGGAGAAACAAGATATTGAGAACAACCGAATACTTCGCTGACTATTTCGGGCTGAGCCATAACCCCGCGGTGATGAAGAAACAGATCGCTAGAATACTAAGCAACATAAAAAATAAGGGAAAAAATGACAAGACTGAAAAGAAAGAATAGACATGAAAAAGATTCCGCTAAATTTATATTAATCGGAAACCTCTCAGATTCGAGGTGAAAGTTAAGAGATGCCTTGGCACAGCGATCTGCACAAGAGAAAACCAACTGGTGGAAAGAGACATGCATACAGGAAAAGGAGAAGATTCGAGAGGGGTTCCTTCCCAACTGAGACTACGATAGGCGAGTTTAAAACTAAACTTGACAGAAGAAGAGGCGGAAATATCAAGGTTCGACTGCTGAGCACGAAGTGGGTGAACGTTTCAGATCCCGAAACCGGCGAGACTAAGAAAGTAGAGATTCTCAGAGTAGTCAAAAACCCTGCTAATGTTGATTATGATAGGAGAAACGTGATAACTAAGGGGACGATCTTAGAGACTCCCCTTGGAAGAGCCCGCGTTACCTCCAGACCTGGGCAGTCCGGAGTCCTAAACGCTGTCCTAATATCTGGTCATGAATAATCAGTCTTCTTAATTGAGAGAATATCAGGTGCTTCTTTAGATGCGAAGCCGTGATGAAATAGTATTATGGCCCGTCTATTTTGACTCCACAAAGACCAGAAAAGAGGGACGAAGGATTCCAAAGAGACTTGCTAAGCCTCATCCGAGCTTGGAGAAGATAGGAAAAGCGTTAGAACGCTTAGGGGTGCCTTACAGACTCGTTCCAGACGCGGCTTATCCCAGAATTCACTGGGAGAAAAGCGGGGTGGCACTTGCCAAAAAGATTAAGCCGAAGAATAAGCTCTTGAAAGAAGTTGCGTCAATGCTTGAGGACGGAAAATCCAGATCATAACGAGAAAAACTTTAAATATTATGCTTATTTCATTTTCATGTCTCGACTTCTGGAGGCATCTTGTCATTTTGAGGAAGATAGGGCGCGTTATACATATAAGCCCCAGCGAAAAAGCAGTAGTAAAGACGACAAGACCTCTCAAAATCGGCGAGAAAGTTTTTGATGGAAACAAGAAGGTAATTGGAAGAGTCTCGGATGTTTTCGGTCCTATAAAAGCGCCTTACATCGAAGTTAACATAGAGAATGGGAAGCCTTCCGATTTTGTTGGTAAGACTCTGTATCATGTACCTTTGAAACAAAGTAGGAGAGGTAAAAGGAGAAGATGAAGAGAAAGAATGAGAATCTGCCTCCAGCTATTCTCAACGTAAGGCAGTGCCCCGAATGCGGAAGCACTAGACTAATGCGGGACTATGATTCCGCCGAGATTGTCTGTATGGAATGCGGCTACGTCATCGAGATGGGAATAGCTGACCACGGCCCAGAGTGGAGGGCGTTTGACAATGAGCAGAAAGAGAAGAGAGCTCGAACAGGCGCCCCGGTAACGTATACGATCCATGACAAAGGACTTTCAACTATGATAGACTGGCATGACCGAGATGTATACGGAAAGAAATTTTCAAGTGGGAAGAAAGCTCAGATTTATCGCCTCAGGAAATGGCAGAGACGTATCCGGGTCTCCGATGCTATGGAACGAAACCTCGCATTTGCCCTTTCAGAAATAACGAAGATAGCAAGTAACCTTTCGTTGCCCCGGAATATTCTCGAAACAGCCTCTGTAATCTACAGGAAGGCTGTTAAGGAGCATCTTATCCGCGGAAGGTCAATACAGAGTATAAGCGCAGCCTCGGTTTATATTGCGTGTAGGCAGTGTGGTCTTCCCCGCACCTTAGATGAAATAGCGAAGGCTTCGAATATAAGCAAAAGGGAAATAGGTAGGAGCTACCGTTTCTTAGTAAAGGAGCTCGGCTACTTCATCCCGCCTGTAAAGGCAAGCCATTACGTCTCCAAATTCTCAAATCAGCTCACGATGCAGGGTAAAGTTGAAGAGATAGCGAATAAAATTCTGCTGATAGCTAAGCAGCTCAAATTAACGTCTGGCAGGGGCCCAACAGGCATAGCAGCCGCAGCGAGCTATATAGCTTCAGTTCTGGTCGGCGAAAGAAGAACGCAACGGGAGATAGCTGAGATAGCAAAAGTTACTGAAGTGACGATAAGAAACAGGTATAAAGAATTAGTTGACTGTCTTCTCTTCGTGATAAGTCTCTAATTCAATTTTGCAGACGCCAGCTGATATAAAATGCGATAAATGTTAACTTTTTATCTTATTCCATAGTAAAGGATTCCGCACTTTTAAGAGCCCGCGCCTCCAATCTCCCAATCCGCTACTCCACTTGGCTGCAGGATCAATCGTGTCGCTTATCTTCCCGCCTCCTACTTAGCGGGGCTTGGATGCGAGCATAACGTGGATTGTACGTATCTATCACGAATCTTTTATCATTTCCTAAATTCTTAATGATCTTTAGACGGTTCCTTACGTAAGCAAACGAAGAGCCTTAACTCATTGAAAAGCTGTATGCGACTTTGGAATAAGGAGATTTATGCTTAAAATGAATAGGCCTAGAAAAGTTAATAGGGACGCGGCTACGACTGTTAAGGATCTCATCTTATTGCTGATCCATAGCGATTGAAGCTGAAATCTTCGTTTTCACTCAGGTAGGATATAGTTTCTCTGGAGATATGAGCTTCTTCAAGTTTTTAGTCTCTCTCAGATGCCTCGGTTAATGATAGAGCTCCTTAAGGGCGAGATTTACCTTTTTTGTTTTAATCGCAGAGAACATCCATGCATCTTTCTAAAGAAGTTATTGAAGATATCTGAATCGCGTCTATTCACGAGCTATTCTTCATGTTGGTGTTTTGTCAAATTTTTTCATAGGCCACCTTAGCATATGCACTATATCGGTTTTAGTTATTATTCCAAGTAGCTTCCTGTGATCTTTTCTGTCCACGATCAATATCCTTCCGATCTTGTACTGGCTCATCTTTTCATAGATCTCCATTACTGAGCTATCTGGATACGCGGTTACGAGTTTCTTGCGAGCTACTTCTTTGACTAATACTTCCCCACGTCTAGACGCCGGAACCTTTGAGATATCCTCGAACGTTACTATTCCGAGTATCTTTCCTTCATCATCCACAACCGGATATCCCATATGATGATGCCTAGTCATAATTGTGAGAAGCTCCTCCAGCGTTGTCTCCGGCGTGACGGTCATGACATTCTTCGTCATTATGTGCTCGGCTTTGAGACTTGAGAGGAGACTTATCTCGCGTGGAAGGAGTTCTAATAGGCGAATTGACACGGGCGGCACTGGTTCTCCACGTTTCTTCCTCCTTTCAATCTCCTCTATCGCATATTTTCTCTTGAGAAGACCCATCCTAACAAAGTGGGCGTAAACATTCGGTTTCTCCTCTATCTTTCTAGTTCGTATAACGCCTGCCTTAACAGCTTCTTCAAATATCTCCTCGCCAATCTCGGTTCTGATTATTACAAGCGACCAGTCCCTTAGCGGATGAGCTCCTCCAACCGAGATATCAGCAAGCTCAGACGTGAAGTCTTCACACATTCTACAGACGCTTAGGGTATGATCTCTTATCTCCGGTATAGAAACCGCTATTAGCTTTCCATTTTTCAAGGAGACCTTGTATTTTCCATCCATATCGATCCTTAAGATGTCACTAACTTCTATGCCGTAGCTCTCTTTAAGAAATTGGGTGAGCTTAGGGAAGGAGAAGCTCCAGAGGCACGTTAGGCCGATCACTATCCTTAAGCTATTCATAATCTTATGCTCCCAAGCCTCGAGCTTTCTGATCGCTCGTACCTGACACGGCGTTCCAACGAAAGCTATTTTAGCCTTGCCATACTCATGAACTGCCCTTCCAAAGGCCATAGCGACGGATGAAGAAAAATACTCGCAGTCAACCGCGGATAAGAGATCGTCTGGGACAAGGCTGAGTAGAGGCCTAACCATTATAGGAGTCTCCTTCTCCCGCTCAGAAGTTATGGCGCTATCTATAAATCCTGTCTTGATCGCATGCATCAGTAACGCTGTAACAACTCCTCCACTATGACTTAGATCCCTCAACTTCTCATCGACAGCTTGTGCAAGAAGTATTTTTCTGTAGTAGCCGATGCTTTCAGCTCTGTTCGGCGCGTTTGCTACGAATCCTAAGGTCTCAAGCAGAAGAGCTTCGGTGAAAGGGCATATATCATAACAGATCGGACAGAACTCCATAAAGTCTGTACAGTCATGAGTATAATTTAGGCGTCCATTCTCAATCTTTAAGGCGTGGACGGGACAGGCGGATTCGCATGCACCACAGAGATTACAGAATCCAGGATCAATTATTATTCTTCTCAAATCATTATATGCAATCAGGTCTCTAGAAGCCTTCATAATTCTCACTCAAACTCTATTTTCTCATTGATACCATAAATCATTTTCATCCATATGACGGTGGGGCATTTGCCATTTTTGCTTCAAATAGATTCAATTAATCATGACTTATTCCACGACGTTGAGGAGGAATATTATAGGACGGGGCCTTGTGAGAAAAATCGATGAGCAGGCATCTAGCTTTCTCTCTTGTACTCATAGATCATGCTATCTCGGCTGTAGCTCGCATGTTCGAAATCATTCATTAACCTTATAGCGTTTCGCGGGCAACTCTCTGAGCATTGTCCACAGAATAGACATCTGTCAACGTAATGTTTAATCCTCGCTTCGTGGCCTCTTCCAATCATCTCAATGGCTCCCGAGGGACACATCCTGCTACATAGTCCACATCCGACACATCTATGCATATCCCAGATTGGACGGCCCCTGAAGCCTTTAGGAGGAGCTTCCTTTTCAAAGGGGTACCTCAGGGTAGCTGGGCGCTTAAAGAGATGCTTTATTGCCTCCACGATTATTGCCAATCATTACGCCCTCCCATGCCAATCAGAGCAGCTCATGTCGCTTTCTCACTATTTTCCTAAAAGATTCAAAGTCTAAGGCCTTCTTTTTGTTAGTCTTTACATCAACAAAGACAAGCCTATCCATGCATGCAAAGCACGGATCTATCCCAGCTAGGATTATCGGTATGTCGGCTACATGTTGGCCTATAAGCATCTTGCATAATGCTGGAATATTCGCTAGTGTTGGGCTTCTTACCTTGTAGCGTTCAGGCCTGGTTGAGCCGTTAGATTTCACGTAGTGAATAAGCTCTCCCCTTGGAGCTTCAACTCTAGAAACAGCCTCGCCGGGCTTAACCACCATAGGTACCCTAACACGTAGCATTCCTGAGGGCATATGATCCAAAGCGTACCGTATCATGTTTATGCTTTCCAATATTTCTCCGCATCTAACAAGTATCCTTGAGAAAACATCACATCCATCATCTGTTACTATGTTGAAGGGGATCTCGTCATATGCGGCGTAGGGATCATCTCTGCGCACATCGTTCTTCACACCGCTTGCACGTAAGGTTGGGCCTACAGCGCAGAGCTCAACGGCGTCTTCGGGCTTTAGAACTCCAATGTCAACAGTTCTCTTCAGCACCGTCGGTTCTGATCTCAGAACCTTCATGTAATACTTAGTTCTTTTCTCTAAGAAGTCTAGGGAGCCTATTACTTTAGGAATAGTCTCCGATACTATATCTCTTCTAACACCACCTATCGTATTCATTGCGTAGTGAACGCGGTTTCCAGATATTAATTCAAGAATATCCATCACTGCCTCTCTGTCCCGCCACAGATGCATGAAAAGTGTGTCAAAGCCTATTTCGTGAGCAGCTATTCCAAGCCAGAGAGAATGACTATGTATTCTCTCGAGCTCTGCCACTATTACGCGGATGTATCTCGCTCTTGGAGGAGCCTCGACGCCTAAGAGATCCTCTATTGCCTGCACGTAGCATGTTGTGTGGGCATCTGAGCATATTCCGCATATACGTTCAGCCAAGTATATGTTTTGGATATATGTTCTTCTTTCAAAGGCTTTCTCTATTCCTCTGTGATTGTATCCTATGCGGGGCTTAACATTCACGATTATGTCTCCGTCAATCTTGAATAGAAAGTGCTCCGGCTCTTTCAAGGCTGGATGTTGGGGGCCGAATGGAACTTTAATCGTTGAGCCATAACTCATTCTATGTCTTCCTCTTTGAAGATTAAGTTTCTAAGGCGCTCAAGTGCATATTTCTTCCTTAGTGGGTATATATTTCTAGGCCATTTCTCGGGGAGGATAAGCGGTGAGAGGTCTGGATGGCCCTCGAAGTTCACGCCGAACATGTCGTGGACTTCACGCTCGTAGAGAACTGCTCCTGGAATAATATCAGTTATTGTCGGCACTCTCGGATCGTCTTTTTGCACTTTCAGTCTTAGGGAGAGCTCTATGGAACCGTCGAGTGCTAGGTGATAGATTAGCTCTATACCATCCTCCATGTCAACTCCCGTTATGGTGGATAAATGCTTGAAGCCCATATCCTTCAGAAATTTTATCGATTCCTTTAATGCTTCCAGCTTTATGTAGGCGAAGATTCTTCTCTCTCTAGGAACCTCAACAGTAATGATCTTTTCCTTCAGCCTCTCTCGTATCTCAGCCACTATTTTATCTTCCCTTCTCATAAGCCTCTTCCCCTTCAATCTTTTGAATGAGTTTAACGATGCCGTCGATTATCGCTTCCGGTTTCGGAGGGCATCCGGGAACATATACATCCACTGGCAACACTTTGTCAACTCCTCCAACAACATTGTAGCAGTCTTTAAAGGGAGCTCCGCTACAGGCGCATGAGCCCACCGCTAAGACATACTTTGGCTCAGGCATCTGCTCATATATCCTTACCAGTCTCTCTCTAACTTGCAGAGTCACGGGTCCCGTTACGGCAAGTATATCTGCATGTCTTGGGCTTCCCTGCAGGAGTATTCCGAAGCGTTCAACGTCAAATCTGGGCGTGAAGGCTGCTAAGAGTTCTATGTCGCATCCATTGCATCCGCCGGTGTTGAAGTGCAGGATCCAGGGCGACTTGATTCGAGCCCACTTCAGCAGGTTCATTGGTTGCTCATCCGCCTTCACTAAGAATTTTGATGTTTCCCTTTTTATGGAGGAATGAGAAGGTTTAAAGGTTTCTAGTCTCAAAGCGTCTGCAGGGCTATTTTATCCGCTAATTCCTTTACTTTTCGCGCAAACATCGTCTTTAAGAGCTCATCTACATCTCCTATGGATTCTTCAAGCGAATAATCGAACGGTATCTCTCCGAGAAACCGTAAACCCATCTTCTCGACTTGCTTCTGAATGAAAGATGATTCTCTCATCTTCATGTTCTCAATGACGCCTATTACTGGGATCCTCATCTCTAAGAGGAGACCTGCGAGCTTCCTAACGGTCTCGAAGGCTAGTTTAGATGAGGTGGTAACTATGAGGAAACTTGCCTTCTTTACGAGCCTTATCATATCTAGGACCGCATCGCCTATTCCAGGGGGCATATCTATCACTAGAAAGTCCGTCTCACCCCACCTTGTTATGGCCAGCAACTCAATCAGCGCATTTGATACGTCTACTCCTCTCAGAGGGGAAACGCGCCCGCTGGAATAGTATATTATGGACATGTATTTTAGCCCGTGGACTCTGGGGGGAATTATACCGTTTTCTTCAGTTGGGCTTACGCTCTTCACGTTTAAGATTATATGAGTCGAGGGATTTGTGAAGTCTATATCGAAGAGGCCGACCTCGTAGCCTTTATCAGCTAGTGCCAGAGACAGAGTGGATGCGATTAGGCTCTTGCCGACTCCACCCTTCCCACTCGAGACCGCTAATACTCTGTTCACCTTCTTGAGTCTATCTTCGATCACGGAGACTCTTGGATCAGCCATCCTATTTCACACCCTCAACGCTTTCAAGCCATACTCCGCGTCCACGCGTAACCTCGAAGTCTGGACTTCCACATCTAGGACATCTAATATATGCATGAGCAATCTCTGGAACGAAGTGAATGGCTTCGGCGACATCCTCGTCTATTTCATTTCTTTTGAAGAACCATTTATGACCGCATACTCTACACTTCAACTCAGCATTCTCAGTCTCTATAATGAACTCCGCTTCTTCTAGGAGACTTGATCTCTTAAGCTCTGATAAAGCGAATCTTAGAATCCCTATTTCTATCTGTTGCAGCTCTCCGACTTTAAGCCTAACCTTCTTAACTCTTCTTAACCCTTCCCTCGTGGCTATTTGGGAAACTGTTGAGATAACTGCCTCTGCTAAGGCCCATTCATGCATACTGAAGCCTTAGCTGACAACGTATTTAAGAGTCGCGATTGAAGAAGGATTTCAGAGAAGAGAGCTATCAATCATGGTGAAGAATCATTGAGCAAGAAAGACGAATACATAACGATGCTTCACGGCGCTGGGGGAGCAGTCATGCACAGCCTCATCAGGAACTATGTCTTAAAGCATTTTGGAGGAGCTGTTGATGCTGAAGTTCCTCTCGAAGCCTTAGATGATGCCGCCGTTGTAGGTGACGTAGTTCTTAAGAGCGATTCACACGCTGTCAAGCCGCTCTTCTTTCCCGGAGGAGACATCGGACGTATAGCTGTCGCTGGAACCGTGAATGACATAGCTGCTCTGGGAGCGGAACCATATGCTCTAGCCTGCGGCTTCATCCTAGAGGAGGGCTTGCCCTTAAAGGATTTTGAGCGCATCTTAGCGAGTATGCAGAGAACTTGCCATGAAGCCGGAGTCAGCATAGTCACGGGGGACACTAAGGTTGTTGAGAAAGGGAATCTAGGCGGATGCGTCATAAATACTTCCGGGATTGGAAGGCGGACTGAGGCCTTAGAAAGAAACCTTGAAGTTGTTAAGAAGTATAGGCCAGGCTTCGAGGCGAGATGGATCCTTGACTCTAATCTTAGGAAAGATGACAGAATCATAGTCTCCGGAACCATAGGCGACCATGGCTTAGCTGTGCTGTCGGCACAGGAGGGACTGAGCTTCGGAGGTAATATAAGATCTGATGTTAAGCCGCTGAATAAGCTGGTTCGGAGGCTTCTAGATGAGGTTGGCGGATTGGTTGCAATGAAGGATCCAACGCGCGGCGGCTTAGCTGATGCACTGAACGAGTTTAGTGAGAAATCTGGAGTTGGCGTGCTGGTATACGAGGATAAGATTCCCATCAGAAGAGATGTGCAGGCTGCATGTGAAATGCTTGGATTAGACCCGCTTGAGATAGGGAATGAGGGAAAACTTGTCATAGGAGTAGTGAAGGAGAAGGCAGAAGAGGTTCTGGAGCTTTTGAGATCGACTGAGGAGGGCAGGGATGCTGAGATAATAGGCGAGGTCACGTTAGAGTTCTCTGGAGTGGCAATGCAGACTCTAGTTGGAGGGAGAAGAATAATCAGTAGGCCTGTTGGAGATCCCGTTCCGAGAATCTGTTAGGCTCGTTCATTTATAGGCTGGGCGCTTCCGGCCCATATTCTGCAGGTTCCCTCCATGCTAACCATACACGGACCTACCGGCCTATGCGGAGTGCAAGCCTTCATGAAAAGCGGACACTCTGTTGGTTTTATCTTTCCAATTATGACCAGGTGGCATCTGCATCCTGGACGAATATCGACGCCGCGCCTAACATGCAGATCATACTTCTGTCTCGAATCATACTTTTTATATTTGTCTCGTAAGGTGAGAACCGATTCTGGTATAATCTGTAGCCCCCGCCATCTTCCATCCTCAGCTTTGAAAACTTTCCTCATTAGTCTCTGAGCCCTCACGTTTCCTTCGGGAAGCACAGCTCGTACATACTCATTTTCGAGCCGCGGCTTGCCCTTCCTCAGCTGCTTTAGAACCATGTAGATCGCGAAGAGTATGTCTAGAGGTTCGAAGCCAGCTATAACCGTTGGCATTCCATAATCGCGCGGGAAAACCTCGTAGGGTTTCATGCCGATGACTGTGCTGACGTGGCCTGGGGCGATGAAGCCGTTTAGGCTTAGATCTTCCATCTCGACTAGAGCCTTCATAGCCGGCGGGATCAGCCGATGAGAGATCAGGAAGCTCATGTTTTCAGGAGGGCCTTTAAGAATCTCCACGGCTGTTGAGGGAGCTGTAGTCTCGAAGCCTATAGCGAAGAAGACAAACTCTTTCTCTCGTTCCTTCCTAGCCATTTTAATGGCATCCGCGACGCTGTAGACAACTCGGACATCCGCCCCTTCGGCTTTGGCGTCTAGGAGAGACATCTTCGAACCTGGAACGCGGAGAAGATCGCCGAAACATGTAATCGTGACGCCGTCCAACGCTAGTTTGATGGCCTCGTCGATCTCGTAGGCTGGAACTATGCAGACTGGACATCCAGGTCCAGCTATAACCTCAACGCTCTCTGGGAGAAGGCTACGTATTCCATAATGAGTTATGGTCCACTCATGTGTTCCGCAGACATGACATATCTTGACTATGCCTTTGCTCGACGCGATTTTACGGATCTTCTCCGCAACTCGCTTCGCAAGTGCTGCATCCCTGAGCCTCATTTCTTCGATCATTAATCATCAGCACGCTAAGACTGATCTTCACCATCCAGAATCTCCTTCCATAAGCGCAGAGTCTCTTCAGCTTCTTTCCGGCTTAGAGTCTGGATAGCGTATCCGGCATGAACGAGTACGTATTCTCCAACCTTAGCATCCACGAGGGCTACGTTTACCTCTCTTAGAATGCCGCCGAAGTCAGCTTGGGCTTTGTCACCGTTAATCTTAATGATCTTTGCTGGAACCGCTAGGCACATCGCTCTTCACAATATATGACTTAAACAATGATAAATCTGTTATTGCCCATGATTGAAGACCGCAACGGTTGCTTGACCAAGCGATAAGCCGCCGTCCCCCGGTGGAACGGCTTCGTGAACAAGAAATTTTAATCCGGAACTCTCCACTATCCTGCGCATGATTGAGGCTAAGATCTGATTGCAGGCTACGCCTCCGGAGAAGCCTATCGCCTTAACTCCCTCCTCAAGAGCTTTCTCAACAGCTAATGTTGCTAGGCCCCTAGCAAGGTAAGCGTGAGCCGAGTATGCGAGATCCGCAACTGAATACTTCCCTCTATTCTCGAAGATCTCTATTAGAAGCTCCGTGGTGTCTAAGACGTCGCCCGTCATTATTGGCTTTAGTCTCAGAACGTCTCTGCCCTTCAGGGCGGCGGATTCGAGCTTCATAGCTGGTTCACCCTCATATGTCCGCTCGTAGCACACGCCTAGAATGGCTGAGACCGCGTCCAGAACCCTTCCGCAACTCGTCGTCATGACAATGCCGCTCCTCTTCTCAAGCTGGTGAAGGATGACTTCGATCTCTTTCTCTCCATGAGGAAGATACTCCTGATGTTTTAGGAGCCATTGCTCCACATCGGCTTTTCCAAAGAGTATTCCAGCAACCATTCTGAGGGGGTAGCGCGTAGCCATATCTCCGCCCGGCATTGGTTGCCTCTGCAAATGTGCTAGACGCTTGAATGTAGAGTCCCCTAATGTGCAGAATAGTATTTCTCCACCCCATGCTTCGCCGTTCAGTCCATATCCATACCCATCGCATGATATCCCCACAATCTCATCTATGCCGTGCTCAGCCATCAAGGCGGATACGTGTGCGTGATGATGCTGGATCCGGAGTAACTGCCAGCCATTCTCCTCTGCAAGATCCTCCGCAAGCCTCGTCGTAACAAACTTTGGATGAAGATCACATGCGATTATCTCGACTTTACTATTCGTTAAGCAGGCTAAATGCTTGACGGATTCTTCGAGGAATCTTCTCGTCTCAACGTTCTCAACATCTCCTATATGCTGTGATAGGAAGGCTTTATCATCAAGCAGAATGCATCCAGTATTGTTTAGTTCGCCTCCTAACCCAACAGCGCAGCGCTTAGCCCTCCACTTGAGCCTTATGGGCGCGGGAGCGTAGCCCCTAGATCTTCTGAGGAAAACTATGCGGCTGCCATGTAAGCGTAAGACAGAGTCGTCGCACCTCTGAAAGATTCTTCTATTGTGAAAGAGAAAGTAGTCGACTGTTCCGCCCAGCCTCTTCAGAGCCTCCTCATCATCCTTAATTATCGGCTGATTAGGCGGGTTAGCGCTCGTCATCACGAAAGCTGGATCGTCAACCCTGTCAAAAAGCATATAGTGTAACCCAGTATATGGAAGCATGACACCGATGTTATGTAATCCCGGAGCGATTAAGTCTGACAGGTAATAGTCTTCCCTCTTGCTGAGAAGCACTATTGGACGCGTATATGAAGTTAATGCCTTTCTTTCATGACGTGTTACGTATGCGAATGACTCTATTGCCTTTAGGCTTCGAGCCATAATAGCGAAGGGCTTCTGCCTTCTATACTTGGCTTTTCTAAGCCTGATTAAAGGATCATCCATGATGGTTGAGGCGGCTATGTGGAAGCCGCCATAACCTTTAATGGCGACTATGAATCCTTCGGAAATGAGCCTTCCGGCTTCTCGAATGGGATCTTGACATTCAATGAGCCCGCCGGCTTCATCTGTCAAGTAGACTTTGGGGCCACATCTTTGACATGCAACAGTCTGTGCATGGAATCTCCTGTTTAGGGGATTCGTGTATTCTCTTCTGCAGAAACTGCACATTTGGAATTCCCGCATTGTTGTATTTTCTCTATCGTAGGGAAGCCGTTCAATAATCGTATATCTTGGGCCGCAGTTTGTGCATGTGATAAAGAAGTATTCGTATCTCGGATCTTTCGGGTCTCTCATCTCTTTGAGGCACTCGTCGCATATTGCTATGTCTGGAGGAATAATGGAGCCTGAGAGCTCTGCTTTGCTTGAACTCTTCAGTATCTTGAACTCGCTGTATCTGTTTCTTCCCTTAAGCTGCGATGTTATCACATCATGTATTACGGCGAGCGGCGGCTTCTTCTCTCTGAGATCTTTCAGAAACTTTCTTACGCCGTCTTCGCCTCCTTCTAGGAGAATCTCTACGCCTGCGTCTCCCTTGTTCCTAACGTAGCCTTTTAAGCTGTTCTTGACGGCTAGGCGGTAAATGAATGGGCGGAAGCCCACGCCTTGAACTATTCCTGTGACCTTAATCTTCAAGCGCATGATCTATCATCTCCGTGAAAGCAAGGTCAATGGCGTTCTTTCTTTTAGCCTCCGTTCTCCTTCGTAAAGAGCTTCTCCTCGGGCAGAGAGGCAATTTCCCAAGCGAGTCTCTCATTAGATGCTCCCTTCGAGAACATCTCCATCAAGTATTTTAAGACCTTGCTTCTAACAGTGATAGTCAATACCCTTTGGGAACTATGAATCTCGAATCGCGCGGAGATTCCTTCTCTGGAAGATTCCAGTCTGAGAAGGCCGTTTCCAACGGTACATTTCGTCGTAACTTGAATACCGTCTATGAAGCATGAGAACGGAACTGAAGGATTCAGCTTAACAGTTACATGCATTTGTCTGAACTTTTCTGGAGCAAGTTCACGTAAGCCGATTAGTCCCGCGCGTATGCCCAGAACGAGGAAGGGACCTAAGTGTCCGTGGAACTCTGCTGCTTTCATTATCAGCCCTTTAAGATCCATGTCTTCACTGATGCTGCATCTTCGCTTCAAGACTTTCGTGAAGCCTCCAAATCGCCTTTTAGACTTATTCCCTCATTAGTTCCTTTTAAAGGAATTGGAGAGCTGTCTGAGACGATTCCTTTAATAATTAGTGACTCCCTCTCTAGAAAAGGAGGAGATGGTTAAGAGATGGCTCGGAAGAAGTTCTTAACGTGTCCCAAATGCGGCTTCCATTTTGAAGTGAGCTATGCTAGGATTACCGTATGTTCCGGATGCCCCTCTTCTACATTCTGTGATTATGTGAGATGCCCTGAATGTGGCTATGAGTTTCGAACACGATAATAGGTGAATCTGCCTCTAGCCTAGCTTTCACTTAGGGTATCATTCAATTCTTTCAGCAATTCATCAACGTTCACATTATATGTCCTTGCAACCTCGCCTATCTTCAGACTTGCCATTTCAATTCTAGCGAATGGACATAGTGGACAGTGAATTCCATGCTTCACGAGTATAGAGCCCGCTTCGGGATGTTTCAGAATATCCTCCAAAGTTGTTTCTTCCGTAATCTTCTTGGGCATTAATAATCCCTTCCTTATTGGTCTCTGTCCTCCTTAAATATTTAGCGTTGCTGAAGACTCTTCCATAAGACCTCGGAGAGCATATCCGCTACGGCTTTAGATGCCTCCAAGACCTCGAGGCTCATCGCCTCGTCAAAACTCGTATTTTTAGGCTGTATGGCCAAGAGTAGCACATTTGCGGATACAGTCTCCTCCAAGATTCTCGAGAGAATTCGGAGCGGCATATTATGCGTTGAAATAGCTATGCCGGAGATTCTCTCAGGGGGAAATAACCTAGTCTCTCCTGGACTTGCTCCAAATTGTCCAGCGTCAATCATGAGCACATGTGAGGGTTTGAACCGTATTATATCTCCTATGAAATTCTCCGGAACAGTCTGGCACTCTAGAAGCTTAACGCAGCCTGGAACTCTTCCCCTAAGCATCTTGACTATCTCTACGCCTACAGCGTCATCTCCCCGCATCGGGTTCCCTATGCCAAGTATCATCACCCTGTTCGCGTTCCTGAGCCATGACAGAAGATACTCAGCCAGCGTCACCTTCATCTCCTCAAAATCTGAATTAAAGGATTCTCCCCTTATAGAATATTGTAGCTGGGCAGCCTAAGCATTTCCCAGAGGGATAACAGAGCTCCCTGTCGCATCTTCTTCCGCAAGGGGATCTTTCCCTCCTTTCATGCCACATCTTTATGGGGACTACTAAATCCTTAGCTGTCGCTATAACGACGTTAAACTCCACGTCTGTTACATCGGGGTCCTTTCTTATGTGAAAGTTTATACATGACTCGATTGCTGAGAGCTTCTCACTTATGAAGAAAAGACAGAGATTATGTCTTCCGGAGGTAACCAAGCCATTTATATACATTGGGCAGTTCTTGAAGAATTCAAGAATCTTCCATGGGTTTTTAGCAGTTACATCTATCTTTGCTATGTATAAGCTTGTTTTCCTGAGATTTACGCCGACGACATGCTCTATTATTCCAGCTTCTTCGAGCTGTTTTATCCTCGCGTAAACTGCAGGCTGAGAAATTCCAAGAACGCGCGCTATCGCACTCTGGGACATCTTCGGGTTTTCTGTGAGGAGAGAGATTATCTTTCTATTAACCTCATCTATCTGAGCATTTTTCATCACGACCACACACGTTGAGCTCTTTCTTATGCTCAATTAGGTTGATGTTTATTGTTTATAATTTTATCCGTACAGATAAATTGTTAATTATAAAATACGAGCCGGCAATACCAAAAAAATTAAATAGAAAATCAGCGATTCTTTTATAACTCTCAAAAATGGGGTAGAGATAGCAATTGAAGAATTCAAAGATGCAGAAAGTGCTAGTATACGATCCTGAGAAGTGCACCGGATGCAGATACTGTGAGATCGCATGTGCCTATTATCACTTTGGAACTTTAGACTTCGAGAGAGCATACTTGCATGTACTATTTGATGAGGAAAAATGCGTTTTTGAAGCAATCTACTGCCATCACTGCGACGAGCCATTATGTGCCGCCGCATGCCCAAGCGACGCGATAAGTAAGGATAAGGAAACCGGATGGGTAAAGATAAATCCCTCGATATGTATAGGATGCAAGACATGCACTATTGTCTGTCCCCTCTCAGTTCCATGGTTCAACGAGACCTTCCATGTCTCAATGAAATGTGACTTCTGCGATGGAGAGCCGCAATGTGCAAGGTTCTGCTCTCCACAGGCGATAAGGGTGACAACCAGGGAGGAGGCTTTGAAGTTTAGCGAAAAGAGATATTTGGAGGCTTCAATTTGAAGGAGAAAGAAATAATCGAATATATGCGTGGGGAGCTCGGCTCTAACATACTGGATGCATGCACGCCCCGTGAGAGACGGGTCTTCATAAATATAAGGCCTGAAGCGTTGAGGAGAGCCGTTGAAGCATTAAAAAGAAAATATTCAACCTTACGGTTCATAACAATCTCGACGGTGGACGGTGGGTTAAACTTCGAGTTTCTGCATCACTTCCATGTTGACGGAATAGTAGTCACTTTAAGAAGCGTGAAGCCGAAGGAGGAGAATGTTTTGGAATCGATCACTGACATAGTTCCAGCGGCGAACTTCATAGAGAGGGAGATTGCTGATCTCTTCGGCGTGAAGGTAATGAATCATCCTAAGATGCGAAACCTAATATTAACTGAGGATTGGGCTGAAGATAAGCGGCCTTTAAGAAAGCCTCTGAAAGGAATTCTCCCTCCACAGGCTAGGCGTGTAGCTGAATCTCTCATATCCATGGGATGCGTAGCTCCTGTTTCAAGGTTCATAGAGAGAAAGCGTGAGGCCGCTGGGCTTCCTAAGACTCCGCCTTTCGCCTTTGCAAATAAAGAGGACATGAAAGAGCTGCATGGAATCATTAAGGAAACAAGTCTATCTGAGAAAGTCGGCTTCGATTGGGAAAATAAGAGACTTCGGTACAGGTGAAACTTATGGTTAAGTATGCTCTATTCCTCGGATGCCAGATTCCCATGCGTATACCAAGCGTGGAGATAGCCTCCAGAAGAGTCTTTGAAAGGATAGGCTTAGAAACTGTTGATCTTAAGGGATACTCATGCTGTCCAGAGCCAGTGATCTCACGCCTGCTTGATAAAACCGGGCAGCTTACGGTTTCGGCTAGAAACCTCGCGTTGGCTGAGAAACTCGGATTAGACATCATGACGCTCTGCAATGGATGCTACGAGACCCTTCTCGAAGCAAATGAAACTCTGAAACATGAATCTGAGGAGATGTTACAGACCAACAAGATACTGGAGAACTATGGAAGGAAGTATAGGGGTTTAATCGAAGTTAAGCATGTTGTAGAGGTGCTATATGAGGATATCGGAGTCGATAAGATCAGGGAATGCGTGATTAAACCTTTAAAGATCCGCGTCGCGATGCATTATGGTTGCCACCTCTACCGTGATCTCAGCGGAAACATCATGCGGAAGCCGGAAATGATGAAGAAACTTACGAGCTTAACGGGCGTTGAGATAGTCGATTATGGACTTGAACGTTTATGTTGCGGCTATCCAAGTATGCAGGTTGATGAGGAATTCGCGCTTACACACCGGCTTCTGCCGAAGATAAAGAAGATGATAGAGGCGGGGGCGGAGGCTGTCGTCTTAACATGTCCTGCATGTACGATCCAGTTTGAAACCGGGCAGATTCTGCTTAGGGAGCGTGGAGTACGGTACGATCTTCCATGCATAAATATTATGGAATTGCTTGCTCTATCTTTCGGTTTTTCCTCAAGAGACTTGCATTTGGAGCTTCATAGGGGACCGATTTCACGGCTGATTAAAAAAGTGGAAGGTGATTGATGCTTGCCTGAAATTGTCCGAATTGGACCTTATAAGCCTCAGCTTCTCGAGCCTGAACGATTCGAGCTCCTCGTAGAGAACAATAAAATAATCGACGTGAATATTGAACTTGGCTACGTGCATCGAGGAATAGAGGATCTGTTCACAAAGAGAACGTACATGCAGAATCTAGCGCTTGCGGAGCGGATATGCGGAATCTGCTCCGGCGTGCATACTCTATGCTATGCTCAAACCGCTGAGGGCATAATGGATGTGGAGGTCCCGGATAGAGCTCGATACCTACGCTGCATTTACATGGAGCTTGAACGCCTACACAGCCACTATTTGTGGTTTGGTGTTCTAGCTCATACTCTTCATGAGCATGAAGTCTTCTTGAAGGTGATGACTGAGAGGGAACGTATCCAAGATCTGCTTGAGTATCTAACCGGGAACAGAATAAACTACCTCATTAATACGATAGGCGGCGTTAGGAGAGACATAACGGCGAAGAAGGCTGAGAGGATACTGGAAGTTCTTAAGGATATGAAGAATCTGTCAGATTATCTATTAATGCTTCTAGATAGGGATGGAGCCTTCGTAGAGAAAACTAAGGAGGTAGGTATACTTCCAAGGAGTATAGCTTTAGATGTAGGTGCCGTCGGCCCAACGTTAAGGGGCTCAGGTGTAAAGAGCGACATACGCAGAGATGACCCTTACGCTGCGTATGGGGAGCTAGACTTCGAGGTAGTCACAGAGGATGAGGGTGACGTTTTAGCTAGGACCCGCGTTAGGGTTAGAGAGACGTTTGAAAGCATAAGGATTATTGAGCAGGCGCTTGAGAATCTTCCCGAGGGAGAGATATCTGTTAAGCCCGGAGAGCCCCTCGAGAAGGAGGAGATTGGAAGGGCAGAGGCTCCGCGCGGAGAACTCATCTATTACATTCGGTCTAATGGTACGAATATTCCAGAGAGAGTTAAGGTTAGAACGCCGTCTTTTGCGAATAATTTCGCATTAACCGAAATGCTTCGCGGAGACATTGTTCAGAATGCTAGACTGATAATCGAGAGTATCGATCCCTGCTTCGCCTGTACAGATCGCATCACAATCATCGATGTGAATACTGAGAGAAAGCGAGGTTTAGAGAGTTGATGCAAGATGACTAAGAAGAAAATTGCTATTTATCGTTTCATGTCAGCTGGATGCAACGGGTGTGATGTACAGATATTCGAATGTCTTGTTCCACGATACAAGCTTGGAGATTTAGGCGTAGAAGTAGTCTTCACACCTGAAGAGGCAAACGTTCTGGCCATTACTGGAAGCATAAATGTCAAGGGAGCTGAAGAGCTGAAGATGGCTTACAGGAAGCTTAAGTCTCCGAAAATCGTAATCGCCGTTGGAAACTGCGCAGCTACAAAGGGAATCTTCAGCAAGGGATATCCGATAGTTGGTCCTCCGGACCGTATAGTTCCCGTGAATCTTTACATTCCGGGCTGCCCGCCTCGTCCCCAAGCAATAGTATCGGCGATAGCAAAGGCTCTAGGAGCATCCTTAGATGAAAAAGAGGATTATTGGAGCACTCCGGAAGGATTTAGGGGCAAACACAAGTTTGATGCGGAAAAATGCATAGGCTGCGGTGCATGTGCACAAGTATGCAGTTCAGACGCGATCGAAGTAATCGATGAAGATGGGAAACGCTTAGTAAGGATTAATTATGCACAGTGCACCTTCTGCGGATTCTGTCAAGACGAGTGTCCAACGCAGGCTATAAGGCTGACGAAGGAATATCATCTCTCAACAGATGATAAAAAGATGGCGTATATAGTAAACGAGGTGGAGATGCTTAGATGTCGCATCTGCAGCTCATACTATGTTCCTTCAAAGCAAATAAGATGGGCTATTAAGAGGATAATGGAAAAGGCCGCCGTGTACAGGGATTTACGTAAGGAATTGGAAGATGCCATGCAGATCTGCCCCGAATGCCGCAGGAAAATAGTCAATATAAGAAATGCGAAGAGGCTACTTGCGAGTCTCGCCATCAAGACCCGAGTATCTTAGGACGCGTCTTTTAAGTGCCAAGCCAAACATAAGAGATATATTAATATAAAAGAGAGATTTTGAGGATTTTTCTTGCATTCTTCGCTTAGTGTCTTGGAGATCCATGTTTCTTGGCGGCGGAGGATGTTAAAGTGGCAAATCCCACTACTTTCTGCTTTGTATCTTTTAGCCATCCGTGGACTACAACTTTGTATACTCCATGAGGAAGCGTATCTATCTTCACTGTAACGTTTCCGGATTCTCCAGGCTTAAGCTCAACCAAGACCTGAGCTGAGACTGGTTCCTCAGCTACGATCCATATCTTTCCAATCCTTCTCATCAACTTTAATCCATAGACGCTATTCGGAAAGACCACGGTTTCGTTCATATTATTCGTTACGGTGACCTTTAGTATTGTTTCGTTCTCGGTCTTCAGAACATCAACCGACACGCTCAGCGCTCCGCTGACATTAGAGATAGGCGGAACTGATGGATGAACTAGGCGGATAAATACCATCTTCGCCTCTAAGTACGGGACAAGATCATCGTTGATCTTCTTAGTCTTGACCACGCCAACCACGGTTACTTCACCTTTGAGCCTCACTATGCCTTGTCCAATGATGAATGGGCGGTGTCGTGAAGAAACATATATCCATCCTGTTTCATCAGAGATTATCCAGTCACTTCTTGTTTTAGGAGGACCAGTGAAGCTTGGTCCGGGAAGATCCTTCGGCATCTTCCATCCTCGATACTCGCCTGTAATAGAGACTGCTTTTCCGCTCCATTCCTCCGGATTATTGAGGATATCTATGATGTCTGGCTTCTCAATCTTTGCAAGCGCCGGTAACGCTCTCACAAGAATACGCAGACGCTCACACGGAATCTTCAGTCGCTCTCTAATCGCCTTTTTGATGCTTTCCAGCCTCATCTTAGCTATGGCGTTCTGTAGCATGCTTAGATTGCCGATTCCAGATTCCTCTAGGATCTCTGAAGCGTTTAAGCCGGCTTTTCGTAGCTCATCAGCGATGAATCGGTATTGCCTCAGAATATGCCAAATGAACCTTCTCGTTTTCTCTTCGAATCTCTCTCTAGCTTTGTTCCTCAGTACCTTGAAGATCTGACCCATGATCTTATTGGCTTGGGCGAGTCTCTCCGCAACTTCGCTGACGTTTCCAGCCGCTAAGAGCTTCTTTGCCTCGGTGATGTTCAGCAGACCTCTAGCCTCCTCGATTAGCTGGGATGCTTCCTCACCAGCGAGACCCTCAATCTTCTCAAGTCTCTCAAGCGTCCTGTTCATTGCGACGATTAGACCGCTTGCCCGCTCTTCCACCTTAACCTTCTCCTTTATGCATCTCTCCGCGAATCTATACATAGCCATGTAAACCTTTCTCATCGTGGCTAAGGCTTCCCTCACCGTCGCGATTGCCGCGGTATAGTTTCCCTCCTCTATTAAAGTCTCAGCCATTAGAAGTGCTTCCTCAGCCTCCTCAAGCGCTGAGACGTTCCCTTTAAACTCGTCTAGTAGGCTCGCGTTCTCTAAAATTGCCATAAGAGTATCGTTTCCTTGAACTCTATTGATGAAGAGTCTGATACGGCTGGCCGTGCGGTTTGCTATCTGAAGCATAATTCTCGCCCGATTCTTTAATCCCTGCCCGGATGCTTCTTGATCTGCACCTTCGCCTTCAGCGGTGAAGACCTCCATAGGCGTTAGGGACGTAATAAGTAGCATGAGCAGCAAAGCCATCGATAGAATCTTCAACCGCAATGTTAAATCACCATGTAAGAATATTCAGAAAGACGGAGATAAGGAATACTGCGGGAAAAACATTTCAAAACGTTCCATTTCCTTCTAACGAGACCTCGCCTTCATATCTCAGAAGATTTAGCTTTTCATATCTCCATAATGCGACGGATTAAAAAGATTACCGAATACCTAATCAAATCATATCTTTGGGATTCTCCAGAGAATGAATCTTCACAGCAGAATTACTTTCTTAAAACATTTTAAGCACTTCTGATCAGTTGCTTTTCCTCCATCGATCGATCACTGTGAAGTACACTGCCATGATCAAGGGTTACGATAAATATTTTCCAAAAAAAATTATATAGTATTATTAAAAATTTCAAAATACCATGAAGCTCAAAAAAATAGCTCATGTAGCCATAGCGGTTAGAGACCTAGATAAAGCGCTCAAGTACTTCAAGGACGTATTCGGTTTAGAGCCTTTGAACGGCAAAGTATATGAATCCAAGGATGAGAAACTGCTATTTACGTTCCTACCTATAGGCGATACATTCCTAGAGGTAATGGCTCCCACAGATCCCACATCATACCTAGCTAAGTTTATTGAAGAGAAAGGAGAAGGTCTACATCACTTCGTCATAGCTGTTGATAACATAGAAGAATGTGTAGATGAGCTTAAGAGCAAAGGCGTCAAATTATGGAGTGTAACTAACGTAGGCGAAACCACCCCACTATTCGACAAGGTTTGCCGTGGAACCAGCGAGAGAGGTAAGCCTCTGAAATTCACCTTCCTAGATCCAGAAAGTACTCTAGGAGCAATAATAGAGCTAGAAGAGGAAATTGAAGATTAACCATCGCTTCCTTAGACCTATAATTAGGGCATCCCTAGCATTTCTACGATAGATCATTAATCATCTATTAGAACCCATTCTTTCTTTTTTTGTGTTCTTATGATAAGAGAGAATAAATCCCTAAGCAGATGGCAGAATGAGATATTCATAGACTCCTAAGAGATTCAGATGGCCGAATCGATCCAATAGCCCCAAATGGAAGGTGGAGTTCGCCGCGTCGCTCAGTAGAAACCATTTATGTCGGATGAGTATTGAAGCAATTAGAGAATCTTTTTATCATAAAAGCACTATAGGGATTTAATTACTCGGTTCTGAAAGAATAGAAAATAAGTTTTCAAATTAAAAATATATTTTAGCAGCTAAAACATTTTTGTATGGAGGATGATGCCTTGAAAGAGACTATTTGGACATGCTATTTTCTGGGACATAGTCATATCGACGCTGCTTGGCTATGGTCGTTCAGCGAGACCATTGAAGTTTTTCGTGGAACATGTGAAAAGATACTTGCACTAATGGAGAAGTATCCTCAGTTCATTTATTGTCAGAGTAGTGCGCAATATTATAGATGGCTTGAGGAAAAGTACCCGGAGATTTTTGAGAAGGTTAAAAAGATGGTTAAAGAAGGTCGATGGGAAGTTGTCGGCGGAACATGGGTTGAGTGTGATGGGAATATGCCCTCCGGAGAATCATTCGTTAGGCAATTTCTCTATGGAAAGAGATATTTTGAAGAGAAACTCGGCGTTGATGTTAAGGTTGCATGGATGCCTGATTCCTTCGGATACGCGTGGACGCTACCTCAGATAATGAAAAAATCTGGAATGGAGTTTTTCTTAACGCAGAAGATGAATTGGAATGATACTACATTATTTCCATATTACTTCTTCAAGTGGATCGCTCCGGACGGTTCATCGATAATAGCACATCAGACGGTTGGAACTTACAGTGAACCGGTAACTGAGGAGAGAATAGCTTGGCAGATAAAGATGCTGAGTCACCGTCAAGGATTGAATGATCTCTTAGTTCTCTTCGGAATAGGGGATCATGGAGGCGGCGTCTCTGAAGACATGATTAAAAGAGCCCTCGAATTCATTAGAGGTAAAAATGGGCTTAAGGGAAAATTCTCAACTGCTGAAGAATATTTTAGGGTTTTAGTTGAAAAGACGCATGGAAAGATTCCTGAAATAAATGACGAACTGTATCTTCAATATCACAGAGGAACATATACGACTCAAGCTAAAGTTAAGAAGAATAATAGAAAAGCAGAATGTCTTCTTGAAACAGCTGAGAAATTCTCCTCGATAGCCGAGAAATATGGCTATGAGTACCCGAAAAGTAGTCTAGAAGAATCTTGGAAAAAACTGTTGCTGAATCAATTTCACGATGTCCTTCCCGGATCATCAATACCTGAAGTATATAAAGATGCAGAGAAATCATTCAACTTCATATTTAAAACCGTTAACTCTATAATCTCAGAATCTTTGAGAGTGATAGCGTCTAGAATCGATACTTCCGGAGATGGCAGGTCAATCTTAGTCTTTAATCCTCTTTCGTGGAGGAGGACGGATATTGTTCAGATAGCGGTAGATGACCTAGAAGGGCATGTTGAGATCTATGATGAAGATGGACGGCTTATTCCCTCTCAGCTATTAGAAAGAGATAAGAAAATAATCTTTGTGGCGGAGGATGTTCCTTCGATAGGTTATAGGGAATACAAAGCGAAGAAAGGATGCGGAAAGAGGAAAAAAATTCGCACAGAAGTATCTGTTGAAGAGGATAAGGAAGAGATAAAGCTAGAGAATGAATTCTTTACTGTTAAGGTTGATAAACAAACGGGCTTGGTTAAAAGCATATACGATAAGAGATGCGGCAAGGAAGTTCTGAAAGGTTACGGCAATATAATACAAATCTACAATGACTATCCAGTAGGTGGAAGGAGTAGCGTAGTTCTGCCAATGGATGCTGAGAAGTTTGATGCTTGGGAAATATATATTTACCAACAACCTGAAGGAGTCAAGTATGTTGAACTGAGGAATCCTGAAGAAGTAAAGGTATCTGAGAAAGGGCCAGTTAAGGTCTCAGTTTCAGTTAAGTATAAATATGTTCAAGAGAAAAGACCCGACTCCACATTTATTCAGGAAATTACATTATATCACAAAATTCCAATGGTAATTTTCAAATTACATGTAGACTGGCATGCTGAGCATAGACTTGCAAAAGTATCTTTTCCACTAAATGTTCACAGCGATTACACAGCATATGAGATTCCATACGGCTTCATAATTCGTAGAAATCCCTTCTCGCCAGATGCCACTTTGGCCGAAAGAGCGAAATATGAGGTTCCGGGGCAAAAATGGATAGATCATACAGATGATGATGGCAGTTACGGAGTTAGTTTGCTAAACGACTGTAAGTACGGATTTGACGTAGTAAATGATGTTATCAGAATGACACTTCTGAGAAGTGCAAAATATCCCGTGGAGATGCGTGCACATTTCGGATTACCAGTAAATCCCGCTGAGACTAAGCTCTTAACTGATCAAGGAATTCATGAAATCTCCTATGCATTGTATCCTCACATCTCCGACTTTAGAGAAGCCTTAACTGTTAGAAGAGCCTACGAATTCAATTATCCGCTTATACCAGTTGTAGAGCCCAACCACAACGGAGACTTACCTAAGAGACACTCTTTCATTTCAATCGAGCCTAACAACGTTATTTTAACAGTAATGAAGAAAGCTGAGGACTCTGATGGATTAGTACTCAGATTCTATGAGATATCCGGTAAAGAAGCGGAGGTAGTGATTCGGATAGATGAGCTTTTCAGAGAGGCTGTGGAAACAAATCTCATAGAAAAACCAATTTCCAGAATACGGTTATCTGGAGAGAAGATAAGAATACCAGTATCTAAATATGAGATAAAAACGATAAAGTTGGTGCAGTAATTTATATTATCCCTCGTCTTCTTCCATTAATGACATATAGTATATGGGAAGATTCACGTCTTATTCTTGCCCAATATATTTCTTGTCTTTATTAAAGAAAAACATGGGTGGGAAAAGAGAATTTTACTCTCTTAAAACGCTTCGAATTCGGCTCAGCTCAAGCGTACTGAAGAAGACAAGTGAAATGCCGATGATTTTTACGGCTGATAACGCTTCACCGATTATGAATACTCCCAAAATCGCCGAGATCATCGGATACGCGATCAGTATTGAGGTAGCCTTTGAAAGGTTTATGCATTTTACTCCGTAATACCACAGGTAGTTCCCGAAGGAGTATCTAAGACTAGCATAAAATGCTATCAAAATCGCTTCGGAATGCCTTGAGAACTCAGACAGAGGATTCAATCCCAAGACCATAGAAACGGGAAGTAACATCAATCCAGCTATGAGAAACCGGTATGTAACGACTATAATAGCATCAGCCTTTTTTAAAACGCCTTTCGCAACCACATGACCAAGCTGGTAGAATAAGGGAGCTATTAAGAATAAGACATCCCCAATATTGATACTTCTTACAACCCCATTCGTCAATATCAATGTAATCCCTATAAATGACAGGATGGTTAGAAAGATCTGTCTTTTAGTGATTCGCTCCCT
Source organism: Candidatus Bathyarchaeota archaeon (assembly GCA_021158305.1). Lineage (GTDB taxonomy): Archaea > Thermoproteota > Bathyarchaeia > Bathyarchaeales > DTEX01 > B63. Next base: position 3,143 of record JAGGUU010000187.1, on the reverse strand, counting down.
CAAAAATATGTAGCTCAGAAACATGCTATAAATGCATTCTGTCTGTAATAGGAAGCTGTTGCTGATCATAGATAGGCTTACGCCGTACGTAACCATTACAACCGGAATTGATGTGCCCACAACGCCCACCCATATAAGCTTGAAAAAATAGGTTCTTCCTTGAAGTAGCAAAAGCTCTCTTTTCGAAAAAACACTTATGACGAGCAATATTAAGCCAGCTAAGGTGAGAACAACCGATACAAACGGTATTTGAGGGATATAAATCGTGCCGATCTTCAGCAAATATACATTTAAGCCAGCCAAAAACATGGCAGTAAGCACAGATAATGTGCCTTTGCGTTCAACATCCATAAGCATATCCGTCAACTCATACCGATATTTGTTCCCGAGATATTTCCCCTTTTGGAGATTTCTTTCATAAAAAAATATCGTAGCCATCAAGTTCAAATAATAAAGAAGAAAAAGCATAAAGAATCCTTTCGTCATCTCCTTGACTAGATATTAAAAAGAAGCATCAATCATCCGTAAGCTTGCAGCGTGCGCGACCTTTATTCCAGCACAGTTTAATAGTTATGGTTGAAGAGCTAACCGCTAAGGCTTATAGCATTAGAATAAGAAATGAATTTAGCGGCGAGGCTATTTAGGAAATTCTCACAAAGGGAACCCATATTCCTCTCAATGTCCCGCCGGTAAAAGATTTCTCAGCTCAGGCTTTATTGGAAAGAATAATTACTCTTCCTCTATGAAGCAGCCATCAAGCTTCACCTAACGATATTGGGTCAGTTCATATCATATTTATCAATTAAATGAACCATTACTAAGGCTAAAAGTTAAGTTAGGCTTCTGATTAGCGATTTAAAGAAGCTCGTTATGTATAATGCGCCAATACTGCTTACATCGTGAAGTCGGATATAAAAATCCTAATATCCACGGTGGCCGATTCTTCAGTAGGGAAGTGCTACTGTCATGGTGAAGATATCTGTTCTCGGAGCGATAAACTGGGACATAAATCTATTCGTTGAGAGATTTCCCAAAATCGGCGAGGAGGTTCCAGTCGAGAATATCACACGCGTCCCTGGAGGAAAAGGAGGAAACGTCGCCGTTGCTATTGCTAGACTTCTGGGCTCCGGAGAAGTAGCCCTGATAGGATGCTTGGGGAAAGACCCAATAGCTGAGAGACAAATAAGAATCTTGAGGAAAGAAGGCGTTGACGTATCCGGGATAAAATTCTCGGATAAGGTTGAATCCGGACAAGCATACATACTGATCGATAGAGAAGGAAGAAACTTCATAAACACTTTTTTCGGGGCGAACCTGCACTTACTACCCGAAGACCTTAAGAAGCCAAGGATCCGCGATTTACTGATGGAAGCCACGATTATAACTTTAATAGATCCGATCGTCGAGACGCTTAAAGCAGCCGCCTCACTCGCCCGAATGCATGGGAAAACTGTCATATGGGATGCTGGCGTAAGAAGCAAGATTGGAGCCGAAAAGCTAAGGCCCATTCTAGAGAACATAGATTATTTGGTGGTTAATGAGGTTGAAGTTAAGAATCTAACCGGAGAAACAAACCCATTTGAAGCGTGGCAAACATTACACGAAATAAACCAGAACATAAAACTCATAGTTAAGCTGGGGGAGAGAGGATGCGCAATGGTTGGGCCGAAGATGGTAGCCTCGGTTCCACCCGTGAACCTCAAGAAAATAGGCTTGAAAGTAGTGAATACAGTGGGCTGCGGAGATGCTTTTCTAGGAGCCTTCGCAGCGTCTAAAGCCGAAGGTCTAGATGACGTGGAATCATTAGAAAGAGCCAACCTAGCCGGCGCCCTGAAGGCTACGAAGCCTGAAACGAGAGGAAGCCCGAATAGGAAGGAAATGGAGAGATATTTGAGATACATGGCTAGGGCCAGAATCATCAGAGAGACATAACTCCCGAAAACTAGCTGAAGATCTTTCTCAATTCATTCTGAATGAATTGAGCTATGCCGATGATCTGGTAATAGATATTAGAAAAGTGTCGCTTTGCTTAAAGTTTGGACACTCTTCCAGACTGATTCAGCAATCTGCAGAGCTTTAAGACCGTCCTCTATATTTGGACTCGGAGTTTCACCTCTCATCACGGAATCGACGAAGTGTTCCACTTCACCACGGCAACCTCCTATATACTACTTTGACTCCATCTTGAAGGGGGATGAATCCCTCATACAGCTTCATATGGGGCCATTAGCAGATCTCATGATGGTATGAATTCGGTCTTCCGAATTCTGGGTCTTGAATGACCTTTCTTTGCGAGCCTATATACTAATGCGGATCGCTTCATAAAACCTAGCCATAACATTACATCTTGTCTTTTTAGAGACCTCAAGAAACTTTAGTCTCTTCAACACTCATGGACGGAGGCTTCTCAACAAAAACGTGAAGACCGACTTGAGACAGCTGGTTCCTAAGCTAGTTTGCATAGAAGGAGGTTGCACAATAAAGACTGCATCAAGAGACCATTGCTTTAGAAACTATTCAATGTCGGCATACATCTCTCGAAATCAGACCATTTCGCATCTCTTTTGACGAGATCCTCTTCCAAATCGCAGACAGATACAAGATCGGCTCTGTCCGTGACATATCTTAGACATGGATATAGATTCTCTGTTGAATGGAAGCCGCACACTATAAAACCAATTCTAACTTTCTTCATGCAGACGCCTCCTTATCAATTGCTACCTCAATTTTGAGCTTATCCTCAGGCATGACAAATGTTTTAACGATTAAGGACTAAAATCAGCATGAGGAGAGTCAATAATATGGAAGACAAGAAGGAATTGATATTTGAGAATGGATCTCTGCTGAAGGAAGAGATTGAAGCTTTACTTGAATCTTTACCTGTAGATCTGACATTTGTCGATAAACATGATACGGTAAAATACTTTAATAAAGCCCAAAGTAGAATCTTCAAGAGGTCGAAGACCGTAATTGGAAGAAAAGTACAACAGTGCCACCCGCAGAAAAGCATACACACAGTGAATAGGATTCTGGAAGCATTCAAGAAAGGCAAAAGAGACTCCGCTGAGTTCTGGATTAAACTAAATGAAAGATTGATCTACATAAGATATTTTGCAGTTCGAGATAGAGAAGGTCAATATTTG